>JBEBBH010000064.1:0-4514 GCA_041158485.1 Bacteroidota bacterium
GACCGGATTTGGCTTTGAAAAATGGCGAATCTATGTCGGTCATGGCCAGAATTCGTTACCGACAAGCCTTGCAGAAAGCTACCTTACATCAATTTGAAAGTGGCTTGTACGTGGCTTTTGATGAACCGCAATCTGCCATTACGGAAGGTCAGTTTGTAGCTTGGAATATCGAAGACGAATTAGTAGGTTCGGGAGTAATTTCATAAATTAGCGCTTTACTAAAGGTAAAGTGCTATGAAAAAAATTTACTTTTTTACTTTTTTATGGCTGACAACTGTCAGTTTTGCGCAAGAAGATGCTTGGGTGTACTTCAACAACAAACCGAATGCGCAATATTATTTCGATAACCCATTAACGATGCTCTCGCAAAGAGCTTTGGACAGAAGGTCAAACCAAAATATTGCAATTGATTTGCAGGACGTACCTATTCACCAACCTTATGTCGATCAAATCGAAGCAGCTCCTGGTATAGAAGTCAAAGCCAAATCGAAGTGGATGAATGCAGTTCATGTCAGAGGAAGTTTGTCGGATATCAATAGTTTGAGTGTCCTGGATTTTGTGGATCATATTGAGTTTACCGACAGAAGTTTAAATGTTTCAGGCAGAAGTCAAGCCGCTAATCGAACCAGCTTGTTTTCGAGTGTCAATAAAACACTTGATACTCAAATTACCTTCGCCTACGGAACTTCCGCCAATCAGTCGCAAATGCTCAATGCCCATATTTTACACCAACAAGAATTTACGGGCGCGGGAAAGATAATAGCCGTAATGGATGCCGGATTTCCCAATGTCAATACCGTTCAACCTTTTCAACGATTAAGAGATAACAATCAAATTTTGGGCGGTTACAATTTTGTCGGACAGTCAACCGACTTTTACACGGCCAATTCTCATGGTACTATGGTGCTTTCTACTATGGGTGGTTATGTGGAGAACCAATTGATAGGCACAGCTCCTGATGCGAAGTATTATTTGTTTGTTACTGAAGATGCCGCTGCTGAGAATCCGGTGGAAGAAAGTTATTGGGTTGAAGCGGCTGAAATGGCCGACAGTCTCGGAGTTGATGTCATCAATACTTCTTTGGGGTATTTCGGATATGATAATCCAAACTATAGTTATACATATGCCAATATGGATGGGGTAACTTCTTTTATTTCGAGAGGAACCAATGTAGCTTTTAGTCGAGGAATGATTTGCGTCTCCAGTGCCGGTAATTCGGGTTCGAGTCCTAATCCTTACATCGCCGTTCCTGCCGATGCTTTGCACGGATTTGCGATAGGAGCCGTTAAGCCGGATGAAACTTATGCAACATTTAGTTCAATCGGTCCTTCATTTGATCAAAGAGTTAAGCCCGATGTTATGGCGCAAGGGCAAAATGCGATTGTATCCGGCATAAACGGAACAATAGGGGCAGCCAACGGAACTTCTTTTTCAGGACCTATTATGGCGGGAGCTATTGCCAGTTTTTGGCAGGCTATTCCGTGGGCGACCAACCAGCAAGTACTCGATTTTGTAAAACAATCGGCAGATCGATATAGTAATCCTACTGCTCAGTTTGGGTATGGAATACCCGACTTTCAATCGGCTCTGGCTATTGCCCAACTTTCGGTTAATACTAATGATAAAGAGCAGTTCTTGGTTTACCCGAATCCGGCTTCGACCTATTTAAAAGTTGATTTTCCGGCTGGCTTCAATACCGCTACGCTCACTATTTACAACAATTTAGGTCAGCTTATAAAACAGCAAAATATCGAACTTGATTCTTTTGTCAATCTAGAAGATTTGGCCCAAGGCATTTACTATTACACTGTAAAAAGTCGCGACTTATTGCAAACTGGTAAATTGGTCAAAAATTAAATTTAAGTTATCATTGATACATGAATAAAATCACACAACTTTTTAATATCCAATACCCGATTATTCAGGGAGGAATGATTTGGAACAGCGGCTACAAATTAGCCAGTGCGGTTAGTAATGCCGGAGGATTAGGATTAATTGGTGCCGGCTCAATGTATCCTGATGTATTGCGAGAGCACATTCAAAAATGTAAAGCTGCAACGGACAAACCTTTTGGGGTAAACGTGCCCATGCTATACCCGAACATTGAGGAAATCATTCAAATCATAATAGAGGAAGGTGTGAAGATTGTTTTTACTTCTGCCGGAAATCCGAAAACTTGGACCGGTCATTTAAAGTCACATGGTATAACCGTAGTTCATGTTGTGAGTAGTTCTAAGTTTGCCCTGAAAGCCCAAGAAGCCGGAGTTGATGCAGTTGTTGCTGAAGGTTTTGAAGCCGGAGGTCATAACGGAAGAGAAGAAACCACAACCCTAACGCTGATTCCAATGGTAAAAGAGCAAATCTCAATTCCGTTGATAGCTGCGGGCGGTATTGCAACCGGTAGGGGAATGTTAGCGGCTATGGTTTTGGGTGCAGATGGTATTCAAATGGGTTCCAGATTTGTAGCTTCTTTTGAAAGTTCTGCACATGATAATTTTAAAAACACAGTGCTTTCCGTAAAAGAAGGTGATACACAAGTAACTTTAAAAGAATTGGCGCCTGTAAGATTGATTAAAAATAAATTTTATCAAGATTTGCAAGAGTTGTATGCCAAATGTCCATCAACTGAAGAATTAAAAAGTCTTCTAGGGCGTGCCAGAGCCAAACGAGGAATGTTTGAAGGAGATTTGATAGAAGGGGAATTAGAAATAGGGCAAATTGCCGGGTTGATTCATGAAGTGAAATCGGTAGAGGCTATAGTGCATGAGGTAATAACCGAGTTTGATGAGGTAAAGAATTCTTTCCGCCAGCCGTTCTTTTAAAAGAAATAAGAATTCATAATAGATTGTTGATGAGTTTGGTTTGAAGCTAAACTTATCAACAATTTTTATTTTTAAGTAGTTTTAATTTTATTGATAACTCGATTTGTATTTGTTTTATTATTGTTTTAATCACTTGTTTTTTAGGTGTTTATGATTATTTTTTGGTTTTTTTAAATTGTTAATAATGTTTATTATTTTGTTTATAATATTTTAATAAGTCAATTTTTGCCTTGGAAATTATAAGTAATATAGTGCTGGGAATTACATCTGATATTTTTCAACGCCTATAGCGAATTTCAAGCGGTTAATTTTTTTGATTGCATTGATTTTTGCTATAAAAAGGTTGGGAGATTTTGGATCAAAAATGGTATTTAATCAAATTGCTTATGAGAATCACTACTCTCGCCAAAAAATATTCTTTTTATTGTGTTTTATTGCTAACACTACTTGGGCAGAATAGTTTAGTTTATTCTCAGTGTCCGACAGTCACTATTGTAAATCAATCTTTTTGTGATACACAATCACCAACCATTGCCAGTTTGCAAGCAGTGGATAATGGTGGTGGAATCAGATGGTATGCTACGGCAACATCAACTACAGCGTTATCAGCTTCTGCAGTTTTAGTCAATGGAGAAGATTATTTTGCAGATGATAATACCGGCTCTTGCGGTGTCAGACAAAGTGTTACGGTTACTATATATTCTGCTCCGACCGGTGCTAATTTTCAAGGGGTTTGTGTGACCAATTTAAATCAGGCGACACCTTCCAATCCCCAGTTTTTTATTGTTGGAAACAATTTACAGTGGTATACGGTACCTTTCGGAGGTACGGCTCTCTCACCAACTGCCATATTAAATGATAATACCATTTACTACATTAGTCAAGTAAATCCAGATACCGGTTGTCAAACCTCAAGGTTGTCTGTGTTTGTCAATGTTGGCTTGGTTCCGCCTCCAACCGGAAGTGCTGTACAAGAGTTTTGTAATATTCCGGGAAGTCCGCCAACAGTTGCGGATTTAGTTGCTTCAGGAAATAATAATTGGTATTTGACTTCTGCTTTTGGGGTGCCTTTAGATCCGGCAACTCCTTTGGTTAATGGTCAGTTTTACTATGCAACTACATTAGACCCTCCTTGTGAAAGTAGCGATAGGTTTGAGGTGTTGGTTAATATCTACGATTTAAACGATGCGGGAAATGATGGAAATAGAAGTATTTGTGTAGACCAAGTCTCCACCACAGCTCCTTTTAATTTATTTGGTTTGTTAGGAGGAACACCTGATAATGACGGTGTTTGGTCGGGTCCGATAACAACTACTAATGGACATCTTGGTACTTTGGATGTTTCATCAATGACACTTGCCGGAAGTCCATATACTTTTACATATACTGTTTCTTCAGCTTTGTGTGTTCCTGATACTGCAACGGTAACCATTACCATATTACCACTACCAACGGCGAGTGTAGCCGTGAGTCCGACGACTATCTGTGCCAATAGCAGCGCCACGTTTACCTTTACGGGCACACCAAACGCTACCGTGACGTACAACATCAACGGCGGAACAAACCAAACAGTAACGCTAAACGCTTCGGGTACGGCTACCATCAGTGGAACGTACACCACCAATACCACCATCAACATTGTCAGTGTAGCCAGCTCCGGAACACCAAGTTGTGTCAACCCACAAACCAGCA
>JBEBBH010000065.1:0-11415 GCA_041158485.1 Bacteroidota bacterium
TTGCTGTCAGCCACAGTTTATTCGCTTGTGGACTATGTAAACGAAAATGAATTTAATGCCAAGTTGCAATTGGTGAAAGTTACAGTCAAGGAG
Source organism: Bacteroidota bacterium (assembly GCA_041158485.1). Lineage (GTDB taxonomy): Bacteria > Bacteroidota > Bacteroidia > Flavobacteriales > Flavobacteriaceae > Flavobacterium. The sequence goes on from JBEBBH010000065.1 coordinate 94, forward strand.
AAATATTGCGACGCTAATTTTAATTTAAAAAAGCGAAGAAACACAAATGATAAAAGTATCTTAATCTTATACAAACAAAAAGAATATTGGATTGACCATTACAATCGCAATGATTGTGAACAAATTAAGCAAACAGTATCGTTGTATTACAGTGCAGAAGAAGATCAATTTTATAAGTCGCTGACTTCAAATAAGGGGAAAACCTTCTTTTTTGCTATTTTAGCCTTGATTTCTCTTACGCCATTGCGACTTTTGAGTACAAAAATGGATCAGAAATCCAAAAAGAAGAAGAAAAAATAAAAACACAATCTAATGAAATTACTACTTAGAATCTTTATCACCTCTTTACTCGTTATGGCCATCGCCTACCTAATGAAAGGCGTTCGCGTAGACGAATTCACAACTGCCTTAACCGTAGCCATCGTTTTAGGGTTGCTCAACTTTTTTGTAAAACCCATATTGGTGCTGTTTACCTTGCCGGTGACTTTTTTTACGCTCGGCCTGTTTTTACTGGTAATCAACGCTATTATGATTCTCCTTTGTGATGAATTTGTAGATGGTTTTGAAGTCAGTTCTTTCTGGACCGCCATGCTTTTCAGTATCATCTTATCGCTTTCGCAATCCTTGGTGTATCAAATCACCGGCGATACAAAATAAGACCGTTAAAATCAACAAAATAAACTTGGTTGGGTGGCATAAATGTTATACTTTTGCCACCCAATTTTAGTATGTAAAAAACACAAAAAATGAACATCACAAGAAATAATGTAGACGCGTTAAATGCTGTAGTTACTGTAGAAGTATCAAAATCGGATTACGCAGAAAAAGTAGAAAAAGTATTAGCAGACTATAGAAAAAATGCTAGCATTCCCGGATTCAGAAAAGGGGCTGTGCCTATGAGTTTAATCCAAAAACAATACGGAAAAGCAGTATTGTTGGACGAAGTAAACAAATTGTTGCAAGAAAACTTGAACAACTATTTGGTTGAAGAAAAGTTAGATATCCTAGGGAATCCGCTGCCTAAAGTAACCGAAGATTTCAATTGGGATGTTGAAGATTATAAATTTGAATTCGAACTAGGTTTAGCACCTGAATTCACTGTGGATTTATCTGCTAAAAACAGCTTGGTACAATACAAAATCGTTGCCGATGACAAAATGTTGAACGACCAAGTAGCGCGCATCCAAAAACAATACGGAAAATTAATCGCTAAAGATACCGTTGAAGCCGGAGACGATGTTTCAGGTATTTTTGCTAACGAGGAAAAAGGCATCAACAACAGAACCACTTTGGCCATCGACACTTTCGCCGACAAGAAAACACAAAAAGCATTTATCGGTAAAAAAGTAGGTGATGTGGTGACTTTAAAAACCAAAGGTTTGTTCGATGACGATCACAAATTAATGGATTACTTAGCCGTAGGTCACGACGACGTTCACGGTTTGGATATCGAAGTAACGTTCACTATCGACGAAGTAATCGCTCACGAACCGGCTACTTTAGACCAAGAGTTGTTCGATAAATTATTCGGACCAAAAGTAGTAACTTCAGTAGACGAGTTGAAAGCTAAAATCAAAGAAGACGCTGAAAAGCAATTCGCCCAACAAGCGGACCAAAAATTCTTAAACGACGTAACCGAGTTCTTAATCGCCAACACCAAGTTCGATTTACCGGCTGAGTTTTTGAAAAAATGGATCCAATCTGCCGGGGAAAACCCGTTAACTGCTGAAGAAGCGGAAGCAGAATACGCCAAATCAGAAAACGGTTTGCGTTACCAATTGATCGAAGGGAAAGTGATTACCGACAACGGTTTACAAATCACTTTCGACGATTTAAAAGCCTACACTACTGAGCTAATCAAAAAACAAATGGCTCAATTCGGTCAAATGAACCCAACCGACGAGGATGTGCAAGGTATCGTAGCCCGCGTGATGTCAAACCAAGACGAAGTACGTCGTTTGTCAGAACAAGTAATGAACGAAAAAATGTTGAACTTGTTCAAAGACAAGGTAAAAGCCAAAACCAAAGAAGTAAACTACGACGAGTTCATCAAAGCCATGTACGGCGAGTTGAAACACTAAAATATTATTTACTATATTTGAGCGTCAAAGTAATTTGGCGCTTTTTTTTTAAGAAGCTAATCCGGCTGTCCGCTCTATCTTTTATTGTTTGTCACCCTGAGCGTAGTCGAAGGGCTTTTCTAAAACAATAAAAGGATGCCGCTTCCATCCGGGCTAGGGTTCCAACCTTAAGCGACACTATGTCATCTTTTAAAAAAGGCACAACCTTTGACAAACAAAAAATAATTTATAATTCACCATTCACAATTTATAATTCATTTATATGGACTACGGCAAAGAATTTAAAAAGTTTGCGACCAAAAAACACGGCGTAAACAGTCTGTATTACGATAAAATCGTAGGAAGCATGACACCTTACATCATCGAAGAACGCCAATTAAACATTTCGCAACTCGACGTGTTTTCGCGTTTAATGATGGACAGAATCATTTTCATGGGAACGGGTGTCGACGATTATATGGCCAACATCATCCAAGCGCAATTGCTGTTCTTAGAAAGTGTTGACGCTTCTAAAGACATCCAAATCTACATCAACTCTCCGGGCGGAAGCGTGTATGCCGGACTCGGAATTTACGATACCATGCAGTACATCAAACCCGATGTAGCCACTATCTGTACCGGAATGGCAGCGTCAATGGGCGCCGTATTATTGTGTGCCGGAGCGGCCGGGAAACGTTCGGCTTTACCACATTCCAGAGTCATGATTCACCAACCGTCAGGCGGCGCTTCAGGAGTAGCTTCCGATATGGAAATCAACTTAAAAGAAATGTTGAAACTGAAAGACGAATTGTACCAAATCATTTCGCACCACTCAGGACAACCTTTCGATAAAGTGTACAAAGACTCGGAACGTGACTACTGGATGATCGCCGACGAAGCCAAAGAGTACGGCATGATTGATGAAGTGTTAAGAAGATAATTTAAAAAGTTGCTAAGTAACTGAGTCGCTAAGTAACTGAGAAAACTCAGGCACTCAGCTGCTCAGCCGCTCAGGCACTCAAAGGAAATAATGGCAAAACAAGTTTTAGAATGTTCCTTTTGCGGGAGGAAAAAACCGGAGACCAATTTATTAATCGCCGGGATTAATGCGCATGTCTGCGATCGTTGTATCGAGCAGGCACACGGCATCGTGATGGAGGAATTAAAAGGAAATGCCGTAAAACAATCGGCCGATTTGGTGTTGAAAAAACCCAAAGAAATCCGTGCGTTTCTCGACCAATACGTTATCGGGCAAGACCAAACCAAAAAAGTCATGTCGGTTGCTGTATACAATCACTACAAACGTTTAATGCAACTCCAACATGAGGAAGATGTGGAAATTGAAAAATCCAACATCATCATGGTAGGCCAAACCGGAACCGGAAAAACCTTAGTCGCGAAAACCATCGCGCGCATGTTAGACGTTCCATTAGCTATTGTAGATGCAACGGTATTAACCGAAGCCGGTTACGTAGGTGAAGACGTAGAAAGTATTTTAACCCGTTTGCTACAAGCCGCCGATTATGACGTTGCCAAAGCCGAAAGAGGTATCGTGTTTATTGACGAGATTGACAAAATTGCCCGCAAGAGCGATAATCCGTCCATTACCCGTGATGTTTCCGGCGAAGGTGTACAACAAGCGATGTTGAAATTGCTCGAAGGCACTGTGGTGAATGTACCACCGAAAGGCGGCCGAAAACACCCGGATCAGAAATTCGTGGAAGTCAATACCAAAGATATTTTGTTCATCGCCGGTGGTGCTTTTGACGGCGTCGAGCGTATCATCTCCAAACGATTGAATCGTCAGGCGGTTGGTTACAGTACCTCGAAAAATACGGACAACATCGACAAAGACAATTTGTTGCAATACATCATCCCAAAAGACATCAAAGATTTTGGTTTGATTCCCGAAATCATTGGTCGTTTGCCGGTGTTGACGCACATGGATCCGTTAGACAAAGCCACGTTACGCGCCATATTAACCGAACCGAAAAACGCTTTAATCAAACAATACGAAAAGTTGTTCGCCATGGATGAAGTGAAATTCACCATTACCGACGAAGCTTTGGATTATATAGTGGAGAAAGCCTTAGAGTACAAACTCGGCGCCCGCGGATTGCGTTCGTTGTGCGAAGCCATTTTGACCGATGCGATGTACGACTTACCAAGCTCAGACGAAAAGCAACTCCACATCGATTTGGATTATACGCACGATGCGCTGACCAAGAATTTATTGAAACGTTTAGAAATAGCGTCTTAAAATTGAAAAATCCCTCAACTGAGGGATTTTTCGTTTACTAATTATAACCAATTTATTTTAGGAATCCACCACCCGAGTTGGTCTTCTCGATATTGATGTTGGTGTTCTCTTTCTTCAAAGACAAATCACCGAAATTGTATGTCAACGATATTCTAAAGGTTCTGGAATCTTGTTTTTGGTAAAACTTGGTCTCCAAATTGGTCGAAGAAACCAAAGCATTCACTTCATTACTATTGAACACATCAAAACAATGCAACCCAATTTTTAATTTTTTGTTCAGGAATTCTTTGTTGAACGATATGTCAAACTGTTGTATCGGTTTGGTAATTTGGTAGATCTCCCAAGTGCCTTTCGGTAAAATGAAATACGACATGGTGTTTTTAATCTCCCATGGCAAAATAAATTGTGCCTGTGCCGAATAGTTCCAAATCGGTTTATTCTCAAATGAAAAATCGTAACCTTCGGTTGTGGTTTTAATGTAATTCACATTGAAGAAAATGTAATTCATCTTGTCCATATTGTTCATGCGTTTTTGGAATTCTTCTTTGCTTTTAAAGAAGTAATCCAACGGTAATGGAAATGACGCAAACAAACTCATGGTTTTTACTTTATCAAACTGTTGGAAGGTTTGGTTACTTACCAATTCGCCGGGTTCGGCAGTGAAGATGAAATTGTTTCTGTCGCGTGCAATGGTGTAGTTTCCGCCTACACTCACAAATTGAAAGGCTGTCAATTTCAATTCGAAGTTGTCAAAAAACGCCGGATCCAAAAACGGATTTCCCTGCGAAGTGTTGTACTGATCGAAGTTGGCAAAGTTATTCGGGTCTAATACATTGTAATCCGCTTGGAAAATTTTCTTCGAGTAGGAAGCCGACAAGTTCATATTTTCGTTAAATTCATACAAAGCGCTGGCATTCGGAAAGAAATTGGAGTTGGTAAAATCAACTTCCGTTTCTGTACCGTCTTGAACGGCCAATCGGTCGACTTTATAATCTTCAAAACGCAATCCGGCAGTTAGGCTTAGCTTCTTAAATTTTTTGCGCGCTTCTACGTAAAACGCCAAATTGGTTTCGGTGTAATCAAAATCGATAACACTGTTTACAGGCGAATTCAAATTGTAAATTCCTTTGTCGTTTACTTTAATATAGTTGTATTTTCCACCGGTATTTATCGATAAATCCAGCTTTTTAAATGGAATAGCGAAGTCGTATTTTAAGTAATGATTGGTTAAGTTAAAATCGATTTTTCCATTGTAAAAAGTTGCTGTTCCGTTGTTTTGTCCGTTGGAAACCGTATTTGGATTTCGGTTGAAAAAGTTGCTGTAAGCAATAATATCCAAGGTTCTCCCAATGGTATCAAGTTTGGTTTTGTACTGCAAACTCAACTCATTGTTGCTGTTTTTTATTTTCGACAAACTATTGTTGGTGAAATCAATTCCGGTGCCAACAGTGCTCGCATCGCCTGTAATTCGGTCATTGCCCAAATTCAAGTTGTAGTTGAACAACAGGTTTGATTTTTCATTCAGTTTGTAGTTGGTTCCGGTTCTCCAATAGAAATTTCGGTTGGTAAACTGCGCAAAATTCTTTTGGACTAATCTTTCATTTGGGGAAAAAGAGGTGAAAATTTGATCGTTGCTACTGTTGTTTTCGCTGTCTATATAATTGTAGCCTATCATGGTTTGCCAACTCAACTCTTTTACTTTACCGTTAAGCAATATTTGCGGACTCGGTTTTTGGTACTGATTGAAGTTGTAATTCATATTGACACTGGCATTCAACCCTTTTTTGCGCTTGGTACTGGTCACGATATTGATAATCGAACCGCTGGCATCGGCATCAAAGGAAGCGCCGGGATTGTAAATTAATTCTACTTTCTCAATGGCATTGGCCGGTAAAGTAGACAAGTAGTTTTGCAGGTCGTTGCCGCTTAACGTACTCGGCGCACCATCGATATAAATGGTTACACCGCGACTGTTTAAGGTTATCGTTCCGGTTGGAGAAGTAATGACACCCGGGATTTTCTTGACGGCTTCTAAACTGCTGCCGCTGTTGAGCATAGGATTTTCACGAACACTAATCGTGGTTTTGTCAGATTCGACTTTGAGGTACTGTTTTTTGTTGCCGTAAAGGGTAACCTCTTTGAGTTCGTTGGGATTTTCTGAAGATTTTTTGTCTTCGGTTTTGGGCGTTTCTTGCGCGAAAGTAAAGGCACTAGCCAATAAGCACAAGGCAATACTTAGTGATTTCATGGATGTTGATTGATTGATGATTGTCTTGTAAGACTTTCAATACATCCAAATGTTACAAGAAAAGTGAAATTTTTAGCAAATATTTTTTAAAGGCATTGTTTTTAGTGTCGGATTTTCTACCTCACAGCGACCCGGACCGCAGCCCAATCTTTTTGGTCCACAAGAAGTTACAAAACAAGAAAGCAGGAGTAAAGCAACTATTTTTTTCATCTGAAATTTGGGATTTAAGTTTTAAAATTTGGATTTTACACCCTGTTGCATGGCTTTCAATTGTTCCAAGTAATCGCGTTGATTGGACAATCTTGGAATTTTATGTTGACCGCCGAGTTTGTTGTTTTCTTTGAGCCAATCGTAGAATAAATTTTCTCGGGCTACGTTGATTTTGAGCTCGTTCAACGTCATGTTGTTGTATCGCTTGGCTTCGTAATCAGAGTTGACAGACTGAATATTCTCATCTAAGGTTTTTTGGAAAACCATCATGTTTTCCGGATGTTTTTTGAATTCTATCATCCATTCATGCGCACCTTTTTCTTTGTCTTGCATGAAAATCGGCGCCACGGTATAATCGATTACTTCACAGTGTAGCGCGGAACAGGTTTTGGCAATCGCGGTATCGGTATTTTCCACCATCAACTCTTCGCCAAAAACATTAATGTGGTGTTTGGTTCTGCCGGAAACGCGAATGCGATACGGACTCAAAGAGGTAAATCGCACGGTATCGCCTATCATATAGCGCCACAAGCCGGCATTGGTAGTAATCACCATAGCGTAATTTTTAAACAATTCCACATCGGCCAAACGCACTATTTTTTGATTCGGCGTACCAAAAGTATCCATCGGAATAAATTCGTAGAAAATGCCGTAGTCCAACATCAACAACAAATCGTTGGAGTAATTTAAATCTTGTATGGCAAAAAAACCTTCAGAAGCATTGTAAATTTCGTAGTATTTGAAATCGGATTTCGGTAAAATCTTTTTGTATTGCTCGCGATAGGGTTCAAAACTCACGCCACCGTGGAAATACACTTCCAAATTCGGCCACAAGTCAAATAAGCTGTCTTTTCCGGTTTCGGTTAATATTCGGTTGAGCAAGACCAACATCCACGATGGTACACCGGCAAAACTGGTTACGTTTTCGGTTTTGGTTTCGTTGATGATGGCGCTGAGTTTGCTTTCCCATTCGCTCATCAATGAAACTTTGTTACTGGGCGTACTGCTGAATTCGGCCCATATCGGCATGTTTTCGATTAGAATAGCTGATAAATCGCCGAAGAACGTATTGTTGTTTTCATAAATCTGTGAGCTGCCGCCGAGTCGTAAACTTTTCCCTAAAAACATCTCCGAATTTTCGTTGTTGTTCAAATACATGCACAACAAATCCTTACTGGCTTTGTAATGACAATCTTCCAACGCTTCGTTACTCACCGGGATGAATTTGCTCTTGGCATTGGTCGTTCCGCTCGATTTGGCAAACCACTTAATCGGCGTGTTCCAAAAAACATTTTGATAGCCTTTGCGCGTTTCCTCAATCATCGGTTCTAAATCTTCGTAAGAAGAAACCGGAATGCGTTCGGCAAAAGTTTCATAGGATTTGATACTATCGAAATCGTATTTTTTTCCCATTACGGTTTCGTCACAAGTTCGTATTAAGTTCATTAATAATTCATTCTGAACTTCATTCGGGTATTTTAAAAACAACTCAATCTGATGAATGCGTTGTTTCAAAACCCAGGATGCGATAGAATTAATAATGGGAAACGGCATAAATAGAATTATGAATTATGAATTACGATTAATAACTTTACCAAATATAGCAATAATTTTAAAACAGTCATGACATACGAAGGGGTGTTGACCAAAATGCAAACTGAATTTTCGAACCCAATCCAATACTATTTGGTGTTTGAGAACAGTTTTTTAAGCTTGAATCAGTTGTTAGACAAATCGCTGGAAATTTCTTTTCAAGGCTACCAGTGTTTGAATTGCGGCAAAAAGAAAAAGATTTTTCGTCAGGGATTTTGCTACGATTGTTTTATGAGTTCCGCTGCGGCAGGCGATTGGATTATGAAACCCGAATTGAGTACAGCACATTTAGACATCGAAGACCGCGATTTGGCATATGAAAAAAGAGTTCAATTACAACCACACATCGTGTATTTGGCGTTGTCGAGCGAAGTGAAAGTGGGCGTAACCCGTAAAACCCAAGTGCCTACGCGTTGGATTGACCAAGGCGCCGTACAAGCGATTCCGATAGTAGAAGTGCCGAATCGCTATTTAGCGGGTATTACCGAAGTCGCACTCAAAAATCATTATGTCGATAAAACCAATTGGCAAAAGATGCTTAAGAATGATGTGCCTTCGGTAGATTTGGTGGCCGAACGCCTAAAATTGGAAAACCTCATTCCGAACGAAGTGCAAGAATATTTCTTTTCTACGAAAGACGATTTATACGAATTGCAATATCCTGTTTTGCAATATCCAACCAAAGTGAGTAGCTTGAATTTAGACAAGTCGCCCAACTTCTCCGGAAAACTTACCGGTGTTAAAGGACAATACTTACTGTTTGAAGATGGAACGGTTTTTAATGTTCGGACTTTTGAAGGTTATGTGGTAAAAATCAATATATAAAGGCTGCAGTGTAAAATTGTCATTCCGACGAAGGAGGAATCTCATTCTATATATCGTTATGAGATTCCTCCTTCGTCGGAATGACAAATAGACTAATTTGTAGGTGTCTCTGTTTTAGGCGCTTCTTTTTTCTTTTTATTTAAAAGTCCTTTCAACAAGTCGTTAGCCTTGTTTTTAACATCGGTTTTCACATCCGTTTTCGTAGTGTCGTTTTTCGGTTTGGTAGCATTGGCAATAATCGAATTCACACCCTCTTTCACGCCTGAAGTTAATTTGTCTTTTTGTTGTTTGACCAAGCTGTTGACCAAAGAAGTTGTGGCTTGCTTCACATCAGTAGTGATTTTCGGGTTTTTAAAATTACCGCCCAAACTGGCATTAATCGGCACATTTTCCACTTTTTTAGCATCGGCCGGAGACAATTTGGCCAATAAATTATTGGCTTCTGTGCCTAAATATTTCGCAGGCACATCCAATTTCAAACTGTAATTCATATTTTGGTCAAAACCATGCGTTCCGCCAACCGTTACTTTGATGTCTTGGTATTTGATGTCGAATGGTTTTACATTGACTTTTCCGTCTTTGAAAGTCACAGCCGCTTTCAAATCGTTGAGGTTGAGTTTTTTCAAATCCACAAAATTCAACTTGTCATCCAAAGCGGTCAGCAAGGTTGAATTGCTCGAGTTCACCGTAGTTGAGAGCAATTGTCCTAATAAATCACCCGACAAACTGTTCAAGTCAGGCGTCATTTCGGTAGCATTCAAGTTTCCGGATAATTTGATTTTGGAGTTTAGTTTTCCGTTAATCACACCGGCTATCGGCGCAATTTTTTTCATCATTTCCAATTGCGTGAACGTTTGCATGATGTCGACACTGTTCAATCCTAAGTCCATGTTGAATTTCGGTGTTTTTTCTTTGGTCGAAACATCGCCATTAAAGGCAATCGAACCGCCGAAGATATCGGTTTTCCCGTTTTCTAAAGTTACTTTTTGGTCTTTGATGATGACTTTACCCGAAACGTTTTTCAGTACTAAATTGTCATACAAAACGGTATTGGCTTTGGCTGTAAGCGAACAGTTTAAGAAGGCCGGGATTTTCATCGGTTCGCTCGCTTTACTTTCTTTTTTCGTATCGGTTTCCGTAGTCATAAAATCGTTGACTGCTAACTGATTGGATTGCAAGTTGAAGTTGCCTTTCAGCTCTTGGTTTTTAAACACAAAGCCATAGAAGTTTTCCAAGACACCATTTACCGCCAAATCGGTTTTTCCGGTTACAGCATTGAACTGTTTCAGGTTCACACGACTCGGATCAAATGATACCAAAGCGCGACTGATTTTCATGGTTTTGCCGTTATCGTCAGTGTAATTAAATCCGGTTAAGTCGATGGTTCCTGTGTTTTTAATTCGGGCATAATCACTTTTCTCTACCGATTGCATATCGAATTCTGTTTTCACATCGGCTTTCAACACACCGCTTAACGGTTTGTCTAATTTTACCGGATACGCTTTGGTTACATTGGCCAAGTTGATAGTGCCTTTGAGTTCGGCATTAACCAAGGCGTTTTCGGCTATGTTTTTGATATTGGCTTTGGCGTTAAATACGTCTTGGTCGATTTGAAAGGACAGTTTGTCCAAATTGACATAGGTATCGTTCATCACACCGGTTTCATTGATGATTCTGGTATCGATAATAATATTTCGAACCGATTTCGGCAAGTTAGTGTATTGAAAAGATGCGTTATTCGAAGCAATATCGATATTGAATTTCGGTACCGTAGTATCCGTTAATTTTCCTTTGGCGAATCCGGTTACGGTAAAATCACCGGTGGTTTTTACGTCTTTCAAATTAGAAGCATATTGCGCCGGAATCAAGCCCAGGAAGTTTTTAAACGAGGAAGTCGGCGTTTGAAACGTCAAATCATACACTTGACCGTCATCCGCCAATTGGATAAATCCGTCAAATTTCAGCGGTAATTCGTTGATTTTGGCTTCGTTTTTCTTGAAAGTATATTTGTTTTGGTCTAAGTCGATGCCCAAAATCGCATCCAATGAAATCACAACGTTTTTCATATAATTCACCTTGTCCATATCCAGCGAAACTTTGGTGGTGGTTTTGGTCGTCAAATCGAG
>JBEBBH010000066.1:0-3308 GCA_041158485.1 Bacteroidota bacterium
GGTGGAGATTTTTTTTAAAAGATAGAACGGATAGCAGGACGACTGTGGTAAGAAAGATGATGGTCCCGCTCCTTATTCTTAGACTTATTTCGGACTCGTAGCGATAACGAATTTCAATTTGTTTCTCACGCCTATTTGCAGCACGTCTACTAAGTCTTGGACTTGCAAATTGAACGGAATTCTAATCACTACGGTTTGTTGCTTAGACGGGTCGATTTTGGACAACAAGGTGGTTTCCAATTGCTCGAAAGCGACTTGTTCTTTGTCGATAAAAAACTCTTTCTGTTCGGTCACAGAGAGCGTGATCAATTGCTTGTTGGTTTTTTCGTTGGTTTGCGACTTAGGCAAGGTCATTCGGATCACGTTGGGATTGGCCAAAGTGGAAATGATGAGGAAAAACAACAACAAGAAAAACATAATGTCGCTCAAGGACGAGGTGGCGACTTCTGCGTGAAATCGTTTATTTCGCTTTATGGCCATTGGGTCTTTGGATTATGTTGACAAATTCTAATACTTGTTTTTGGATAGACAACGCAAAGCTGTCGATACGACCGTTGAATAAGTGGTATGCCGCATATGCAATGATTCCAACAATTAATCCGGCTCCACTACTGATCATTTTTTCGTATAAACCTCCGGAGATGTTCCCGATACTGATGTCTTCGGTTACTGAAATGCTGTAGAAGATTTTGATTACCCCGGAAATGGTTCCGATAAATCCTAATGTTGGTGCGATACCGGCGATTAATCCGAGTTGGCCTAAACGTTTTTCCATGTAGCCAATTTCAATGTTGGCCGCGCGTTCCATATTGGATTCTATTTCGTTGATGTGGCGACCGATGGTAAGCACACCTTCTTTGATCACATTGCCTTGCGCATTGCCGCTTCTTTCGGCTGCGTTTACGGCCAATTCGATATTGGCATTATTCAAATGATTGCGAATGTCGGCCATCAGGTGATTGTCGATTTTAGCCGCTTTTTGGATGTACATATAACGCTCGAAAATGAGGTACAAAGTATAGAAAAGCAAAATGGCAATCGGAATTAAAAAAAGACCACCTTTAAAAAGGAATTCTAAGACAGAAACTTCATTAGTTAAAGCGGGATTCGCAGTATTAGCGGTTGGGATATTCTGAGCTAAACTGTCCACTTGCAACTGTAAAAATGTACTGATCATATTTGTTTAATTTTGGGCTGTTAATTCTGAAAATAGTTTCAAATTTGTATTGACCGTATCGGCATCACAATATACAACGAAAAAAAAATTAAAAAAGTATATCAAAAAAATATTTTCCCGAAATTATGAACTACCCGGAAACCTTGGAATGGATGTTTAACAAACTGCCGATGTACCAAACACAGGGCGCAACGGCGTATCGAAAAGACATCACCAATACGGTGCTGCTGGCCGAGCATTTAGGTCATCCCGAAAAACAGCTGCGATGCATACACGTAGCCGGAACCAACGGCAAAGGTTCTACTTCTCACCTACTGGCTTCGGTATTGATGGAAGCGGGTTATAAAGTCGGGCTTTACACTTCGCCGCACTTGAAAGATTACCGTGAGCGAATTACCATTAACGGCGAACCGATTTCGGAGACTCATGTTTGTGATTTTATCACTCGTAACAAACCCTTTTTTGAAACCCATAACTTGAGCTTTTTCGAGATGAGTGTAGGTTTGGCTTTTGACTATTTCGTGAAAGAGGAAATCGACATTGCCGTGATTGAAGTGGGCATGGGCGGCCGCTTGGACTCGACCAACATCATCATGCCGCTGATTTCCGTGATTACCAATATTGGATTAGATCATACACAATTTTTAGGTGATACTTTAGAAGCCATAGCTTTTGAGAAAGCCGGGATAATCAAAAACAACATTCCTGTGGTGATTGGCGAATACGTACCGGAGACCAAACCTGTATTTATGGCTAAAGCGAAAGAAACCAACTCCGAGCTTTACTTGGCATCCGATTTAGTACAAGAAGATTATCCTTGCGGTTTGTTGGGCGACTATCAGTTTTACAACAAAAAGACTGTTATCCAAACTTTGCGAGTTTTACAGGAAAAGCAATTAATTCAAGTTTCGGAAGATGCCATTAAAAACGGATTCCTGAAGGTAATTGACAATACGCATTTGCAAGGGCGTTGGCAACAATTGGGCGCTAATCCCAAAATTATTTGCGATACGGCACACAATGCTCATGGTTTGACAGTGGTAATGGAACAGCTAAAAAAGGAAAAATACAATCAATTGCATTTGGTTTTGGGCGTGGTAAACGACAAAAAACTGGATGATATTTTGATTTTGTTGCCCAAAAATGCAAAATATTACTTTTGCCAACCGAATATTTCTCGTGGCTTGACAGCAACCGTTTTACAAGAAAAGGCGGCAACATTCGGACTTAAAGGCGCAATATACAATTCTGTTTCAGAAGCTTACGAACACAGTAGAAAAATAGCAGGTACTGATGATTTGATTTATGTAGGCGGCAGCAATTTTGTGGTGGCAGAAATTTTGTAATTTTTTTCCATTTTAATTTGCAGAATCAAAAAACTGCCCTATATTTGCACCGCAATCAAGCACAAAACGGGCGATTAGCTCAGCTGGTTCAGAGCATCTCGTTTACACCGAGAGGGTCGGGGGTTCGAATCCCTCATCGCCCACCACCGTTTAAAACCGATTAGAAAACTAATCGGTTTTTTTGTTTTAGGATGTTACTGTAACTTTATCAGGGTTCAAATTTTCATCATATTGCTTACACAGAAAACCGCATTCCAAGTCAAAAACAAACTAAAGTTTGTATACCTGACTGCCACCGGCAGTCCTCCTCTTAATATCACACGAGCGAAGCGACTGCCAAAGGAAATCTCATCGCCCACTACCGTTTTTAAAATTCCACTTATAAAGTGGAATTTTTTTTGCACCTACCATAAAAATTATTTACATAAAAAAACCACTCCGAAGAGTGGTTTAACATTATATGAATTCGAGTGTTCTTTCGAGCGCCATACCTCGGGAGCCTTTAATCAAAATGGTTTTGTTTTGCCATTCAAAGGCAGACAGCGCTTTTGCGAAATCATCGAAGGTTTCGTAAAAGAAAAAATTAACTTTCGAGAGTTGATTGGCATAAAAATCTTTCCCTACAAAATAACAGTTCATGGATTCGTTTGTGCTTAAAAAATCCACTATGCTTTTGTGTTCTGCTTTACTTTCTTGTCCAAGCTCATACATATCGCCTATGACCACAATTTTATTAGGCTTATCCAATTGTATAAAATTCTCTAAAGCTACTCTCATACTGCTCG
>JBEBBH010000067.1:0-3135 GCA_041158485.1 Bacteroidota bacterium
TTTTATCCTACGTAATACTATTTTTGTTCACTTTAATGGATGACATCAGTATTGCGGTATGGCAGCGACCGTTGTTCATTCACTGGTATTGGTCTCGCAAAGCCATAACACCTCAGGAAGCACAAATCCTGCACAATCAATTCGCTTTTTACCGCAAGCTTTCCAACAAGCATAAGGCTTATTTTCACCATCGTTTGGCTTCTTTTACCGAAAAATATGCGTTTATTTCTCGCAGTGAAGCACCTGTTACCTACGAAATGCAAACCCTGATTGCCGGCACTTATGTTATGCTGACTTTTGGTATGCGCCGTTATTTGGTGGATGTTTTTGACAAAATTCTCATCTATCCGGAAGAATACTATTCCGACTACTCGGAGAATTACCACAAAGGAGAATTCAACCCGCGACTCAAAGCTGTGGTTTTCTCCTGGAAACATTTTACAGAAGGTTATCAAGTAGAAAATGACAATCTCAATTTAGGCATTCACGAGTTTTCACATGTTATTCACCATCATTGTTTGACTAGTAATGATGGCAGTTCGCTGGCTTTTCGCAAACACTACAATGCATTGCGCGAACAAGTCAACCATCCGCCCAATCGCCAACGCTTAATTGATTCTGATTATTTCCGAATTTACGCCTTTACCAATCAGTTTGAATTCATCTCCGTGATTATCGAACATTATTTTGAAACACCTGCCGAATTTGAACAACGATTTCCGGAGCTTTACCAATTGGTCAGTAAAATGCTCAATCACAAACATTAAGTACTACCAAAATAAGGTGTACAAAGCGGCTAATAGCGATAAGATAACCAACATGCCTACAGTAAAACTCGGCGACATGCGGAACATGGTTTTGTCTACTTCAAGACCGTTTGGTTTTATGCCTTTTTTGTTTTCGTAAATGCTGATAAAATACATCCCGATAACGCAAAGTGCAAATACAAATCCCATTCGATCAATAAACGGAATTTCGTAAACGCCATCTGCATTCGGAACTGCAAATCCCATCGGATACAAGAAAGCCAAATTGACTACCGACGGCATGAATTTGAATGCAATGGACATCAGGAATCCGCCAATGGTAGCAAATAACGCCGCATTAGAAGTGGTTTTCTTCCAAAAGAAGCCAAGGATAAACATGGCAAAAACACCCGGACTTACAAAGCCGGTATATTCTTGAATGTATTGAAATCCGCCTTTTTTGTCTATCCCTAAAAACGGAGCCACTACCACGGCAATAATCATAGCGGTGATGATGGTTAGTTTCCCAATGTTGACCAATTTTTTCTCATCGGCTTGCACATTGATTTTCTCCTTGTAAATGTCTAAGGTGAAAATAGTAGCAATACTGTTGGCTTTTCCGGCCAAAGAAGCCACAATGGCCGCCGTTAATGCGGCAAAAGACAAGCCTTTTAATCCAACGGGTAATAAGTTTAATAGAATAGGATAGGCGCGGTCAGGATTGACACTGCCGTCTTGTAGCATTTCGGTTTGGAAATGACCGTTTTGGTACAACACATAAGCTGCAATTCCGGGTAAAACCACAATAACAGGCATTAATAATTTTAAGAAAGCGGCAAACAAAATCCCGCCACGAGCGGTTTTTAAATCGGCGCCCAAAGCTCTTTGTGTGATGTATTGATTACAACCCCAATAATTCAGGTTAATGATTAACATACCGCCAATCAATACTGATAATCCCGGCAAATCCATATAGTTCGGATTCGATTGGTCAAATATCATATGAACATGGTCATCGGCCTTTTCTCGCATTAGGTTAAATCCGCTGATGACACCTTCGGAACCGAATTCGGTAGCGACTAAGTTCAACGCTAAATAAGTCGTTACTAATCCGCCTAAAATCAGAAAGAAGACTTGAATCACATCGGTATAGCCAATCACTTTCATACCGCCCAAAGTAATCATGATAGCAAAAATGGCTAAGAATATCATACAAAAGGTAATGTTCAATCCCGAAATGCTGCTAATCGCTAAAGCGCCTAAATACAAGATAGACGTTAAGTTGACCAACACGTAAAGTAATAGCCAAAACACCGCCATAATCATCGCCACATTGCTGTTGTAACGTTTGTTCAAGTATTGCGGCATGGTGAAAATTTTGTTTTTCAGATACACCGGCATAAAAAATACTGCGACTATCACCAATGTTGCTGCCGCCATCCATTCGTAAGTAGCAATGGCCAATCCCATTTTGAAACCGCTGCCGCTCATCCCGATAAATTGTTCCGCACTGATGTTACTGGCAATTAAAGAAGCGCCAATAGCCCACCAAGTTAGCGAGCCTTCTGCCAGAAAATAGTCGTTACTGCTGGTTTGTGCTTTCTTTTTGCGGTTGTAAATCCAAAAGCCGTATCCGACAATAATGACGAAATAAGCGAAGAATACAATATAATCTTGAGTGGCTAAGGTTTGCATATTATTTATTTTTGGTTTTATAATGTTGGTTAGGTAAATCTCTTAAAATTTTAGCACTTTGTTCCGGAGAAATGTCGCGTTGCGCTTCGCCTAACATTTCATAGCCTACCATAAATTTTTTTACGGTAGCGCTTCGCAACAAAGGCGGATAAAAATGCATGTGAAAATGCCATTCAGGGTGTGCAACGCGATCGGTTGGCGCTTGGTGAATACCTGAGGAATAAGGGAAAGAAGTTTCAAATAAGTTGTCGTATTTTACGGTAATGTCTTTGATGATTTTAGCAAAAGATTTGGTTTCTTCCTGCGACATGGCGATCATAGTGCCGAAATGTCTTTTGGAGATAATCATTGTCTCATAAGGCCAAGTGGCCCAAAAAGGAACCACCACGGCAAAATGATCGTTTTCCAACACCAGGCGTTCTTGTTGTTTTAATTCTTGGGCCAAATAATCTTTGAGCAAGCTACTTTTGTTTTTCTCATAGTAAGCGCGCAGGTTTTTTTGGGTTTTTTCGATTTGTGTCGGCAACGACGATTGCGCCCAGATTTGACCGTGCGGATGCGGATTGCTACAACCCATAACGCTTCCTTTGTTTTCGAAAATTTGGACATAATTGATAAAATCGTGATTGCCCAATTCGAGGTATTGTGCTGCCCAAGTTTGGACCACTTTTTCGATGGCTTCGACGTCCATTTC
>JBEBBH010000068.1:0-3366 GCA_041158485.1 Bacteroidota bacterium
TTCCCAAAACACCATTCGCCACGCCAAAGGTTTTTCCATCCAAAATTATGATGGCTATACCGTAGTAACTGTTAAAAATCCTTGGCCAAAAGCGACAAAAACCTATACCTATATTTTAAAAGAAAAAAACGGTATAGTCCCTGACAGTCTCAAACAAAACCCAATTATTTCAGTTCCGATAAAAAGTATCGTGGTAACCTCAACTACACATATCCCATCGTTGGAAATGTTGAAAAATGAAAAAACCTTAGTAGGCTTCCCCAATCTCGATTATATCTCTTCAGAAAAAGTCAGAGCCCTAATTGATGCCGGAAAAGTGAAAGAATTGGGGATGAATCAAAATTTAAACACCGAAGTACTGCTCAATTTACAACCCGATGTAATCATTGGTTACGGTATTGATAACAACAATCCAACCTTGGATAATTTGCAAAAAAGCGGTTTAAAAGTACTGCTCAACGGCGATTGGAATGAGGAAACTCCTTTAGGGAAAGCCGAATGGATCAAGTTTTTTGGCGCTTTATACGGAGAGCAAAAAAAGGCTGAGGAAATCTTCAGCAAAATTGAAAAAGAGTATTTAAAAACCATCCGAATGGCTCAAAATGCTGAGGAAACACCAACTATATTGGCCGGAGACATGTTTGAAGACCGTTGGTATTTACCCAAAGGCAACAGCTGGGGAAGTTTGCTTTTGAAAGAAGCTAAAGGCCAGTACTTATGGGCTGAAACTACAGGAACGGGCAGCTTATCGCTTTCTTTTGAAACCGTATTGGTAAAAGCCAAAAATGCCGACATTTGGATTACTTCGGGACAATTTTCTTCTTTGCGAGAAATGACTGCCGCTAATCCGCATTACAGTCAGTTTAAAGCCTTTCAAAATAAAAATGTATATTCGTTCAGCGGTAGAAAAGGTAAAACCGGTGGCATCGTATATTATGAATTAGCGCCTAACCGACCGGATATTGTTTTGAAAGACATTGTTGCCATCTTACATCCGGAACTCCTAAAAAGCTACAAGCCTTATTTTTTCGAGAAATTACAATAAATTGAACAATCAAAATCGAAATACGCTACTCTTCTCCCTTTTGTCTTTAACGATGTTACTGACATTGCTCCTGAATATTTCCATGGGACAAGTCGCTATTCCAATCAAAGAAGTCTTTAAAAGTTTACTGGGCAGCCAAGCCGAAAAAGAAACTTGGGAATACATCATTATGAATTTCAGATTACCCAAAGCCATAGCCGCAATTTTAGTCGGCATGGGATTGTCAGTCAGCGGTTTATTGATGCAAACGTTTTTCCGAAATCCTATGGCCGGACCATATGTTTTGGGCTTGAGCTCGGGTTCGAGTTTGGGTGTGGCTTTTGTGTTGTTGGGTGCCGGATTTTTGCCTTCGTTTTTTTCAGAGTTCTTATTGTCTTCTTACGGAATCATCTTAGCGTCTTGCTTGGGAAGTTTGTTTGTTTTACTAATGATTTTAGTGGTTTCTCAACGATTGCGAGATACAATGTCGATACTCATCGTTGGTTTGATGTTCAGTAGTTTTACAGGAGCCATAGTGAGTGTTTTCAGCTACTTCAGCTCGGCCGAACAATTGCAGAAATACACTTTTTGGTCGATGGGAAGCATCGGTAATTTGCCGTGGGAAAGCATTATGATACTAAGCGTTTCTGTACTGATGGGTTTGCTGTTGAGTTTGCTCACCTTAAAACCATTAGATGCACTATTGTTGGGTGAAAACTATGCTAAAAGTATGGGCTTGAACATTAAAAAAGCCCGATTATTACTGATTTTAGCGACCAGTGTTTTAGCCGGAAGTATTACCGCTTTTGCCGGGCCTATTGCCTTTGTTGGGTTAGCGGTACCGCATTTGTCGAAGTTAATATTCCAAACCAGTAGCCACCGAATTTTATTTTCGGGCACATTACTTATCGGGGCAATCATCATGTTGGTTTGCGATACCGTTTCCCAGATGCCCGGTTTTGAATTTACCTTACCTATCAATGCCATAACCTCTATTATCGGAGCGCCTGTGGTAGTTTGGTTGATTGTCAGTAAAAAAAGTATGTCGTAATGAGTACCAACACCAACATAATCACCACCCAAGAATTGAGTATAGGTTACCATTCCAAAAGAATAACCAACACCATTGCTTCCAACTTGAATTTACAATTAACTTCAGGGCAACTCTATTCTTTAGTTGGTGCGAACGGTGTGGGAAAATCAACTTTATTGCGTACCATTACAGGTATTCAAAAACCATTACAAGGTTCCGTTTTTTTGCATGAGAAAAGCATTCATGATATTCCATCGACAGCAATAGCGCAAGAACTAAGTTTGGTTTTAACCGAAAAATTACCCCCTAACAACCTAACAGTATATGAGCTGATTGCGTTGGGCAGACAACCTTACACCAATTGGCTGGGACAACTCTCAGACGCAGATCACGAAAAAGTAAAGCAAGCCATTACGCTCACCCAACTTGAGCATTTGACGAATAAAAAATATTACGAAATAAGCGACGGGCAACTGCAAATTGTACTTATTGCCAGGGCTTTGGCACAAGACACACCGATAATTATTTTGGATGAACCAACTACGCACTTGGATTTAGTGCACAAAGTATCAGTATTTAAATTGTTGAAGAAACTATCTTCAGAAACGAATAAATGCATCTTGTTTTCTACACACGACGTTGACTTGGCCATTCAACTCAGTGATCAAATGATAGTGATGACTGAAAACCAAGTTCACCAAGACCAACCTTGCAATTTAATTACGCAAGGTGTTTTCAATTCGCTTTTCAAAGATGAATCCATTGCTTTTGATGGTGTAAAAGGAAAGTTTGTGATTTCTTAATTTTGTTCTGCTTCAGCTTTCAACCTCATTATTTCCCGATTGGTGACTATCTGAAAACTATCGTAATCAGCGCCATCTGAATATATTTCGCTTCGGTATTTCTCAAATAAAAACCATTTTCTTTGATACACTTCATAGGTACAGCATGCACCCAAAAAACCTTGGTATTTCTTGTAAATGACGATATCCTCTTTTTCTAAAGCAATTGGCTTCGGCATAATTGGAAATAAAAGGATAGACATCATTATGCCTACTAAAAAAACACCTCCAAAAAGATACCCCATTAGCGCTACAATTGGTGTGATTAAATAATATGAGAAATAAAAAGTTAATTTTCTGAATGGTTTTAAATGATAAATAAAAAGCACCAAACCTGATAGATAGAGAATTATCTTAATTGAAAAAATTACAGTTTGATTAAAGCCATAACCTATTATTCTGGCAAAAACAAAATGAAATATCAGGAAGGCTAACAAATACACGTGGAATTGTGTCAACTTACTTTT
>JBEBBH010000069.1:0-3773 GCA_041158485.1 Bacteroidota bacterium
GCTGAGTTTGGCGATGTTGTACGCGTGGAAATTGGTGCTATTATCAAAGATAACGACGAATTCGACTGGAAGTTTAAAGGATAATTTCCGAAACGTTAGATGATTTCTGCACTCAAACCGGCTTCCAATAATTGGGTACACTGCGGTTTTAACTCATCGAAAGGACCGGTTTTTACCGTACATTTTCCTTTATAATGTACTAAAATAGCACATTGTTCGGCTTGTTCAGATGTGTGTTGGCATACGCGAATTAACGTATCAATCACATGATCGAAAGTATTTACATCGTCGTTGTACAATACAATTTCGTTATTAGTTCCTACTTCTTCTGCGGTTAAAACGTCTTCCTGTATTTTTTCTATTGTACTCATTGTTGTTACCGGGTAATAAGTTTTGAGTTTAATATTGGTATTTCAATGAAACCCAATTGTTTCTTTCGAACTGCTTCACAAAAGTCAGTCCTTTTTCTGTACAGCTGGCGTCGATAAACGGAATGTCTTCGGTGTAAAAACCACTCAATAACAGTATACCGTTTTTGTTCAAACAATCCACGTATTGTTGCATATCGTTTAATAAAATATTACGATTGATATTGGCGATGATTAAGTCGTACTTTTTGCCCTTCAACATTTCCGCATCACCTTCATAAACAGTGATTTCTTTGCAATCATTGCGTTCGGCATTTTCAATAGAATTCAAATAACACCAATTGTCGATGTCGATGGCGTCAATAGGTTTAGCGCCTTTCATTTCGGCTAAGATGGCTAAAATAGCTGTTCCACAACCCATGTCGAGTGTTTTCATACCGTTAACATCGGTTTCCAATAAATGTTGGATCATCATGTGTGTGGTTTCGTGATGACCGGTTCCGAAACTCATTTTCGGTTCGATTACAATATCGAATTCAGCATCGGTTTTCGGGTGAAATGGTGCGCGTACGTGGCATTTTCCATCCACATCAATCGGTTCGAAATTCTTTTCCCATTCTTCGTTCCAATTCACTTGGTCGATTTCTTCTATGGAATAAGAAATTTTAAATTCGGGTGAAGTCAGTAAGTATATATCTTCTAAAATATCTTCCTTCCACAAATCTTTCTGAATATAAGCACTAAAACCATCTTCGGTTTCAATGAAACTCTCGAACGGTTTTTCGCCTAATTCGGCGATTAAGATTTCAGAACCTAATTCTTTCGGTTCAACGGTAAAATGATATCCAAGATAGCTATTTGACATGAGTGTAATTTTTGACAAAGGTAATTATCCCATAGCTTTGAGGAAAGTATTTTGTCAAAAAGAAATTTAGTCCATTTTTACGACACTTTTCAAGTTTGCGTCGGGCAATTCATCAGGAGCGACCGTAAAGACCATTAATCTTTTGTAGCGTTTGTCGTTGCTGTCATACATATAAGTCATGGTGTTTTCTTTCGGATTGTAAATCAATCGGGCACGCATGAATTTTGATTGTATCGACCAAGAGCCTTCGTTTTCACTGTCTTTAGTGAAGTTGTAAATCGAACCATGGTGCATACGAACTTGTCCGTTGTCTACCATGCTGATTACGATATAGCCGTTGGTTTTGGAGCCAATTTCACGTATATCGATGATTGAATGTTCGTATTCTGTTTCTACCAATTCATATTTTTGAAAATCGGTATTCCAAACATAATATTTACGGGTATCAGATTGAAATCGTTTCTGTGTATCCAATTGGGCTTGTATTTGACTAAAGCCAAGCAAGAGAAGTAGTAGTAAAAGTTTTGATTTCATCTTAATTAGTTTGATTTGTGACGCAGTAAATATAAGTCATATAATCGTTAAAATGCAAATAAAATCGATAAAAAGTATATTTATTCTTTTTATTATAAAAAAAACCTTTCAAATTAATGAAAGGTTTTAAGTTATTTATATTTATGACTTTTAGATTCCGTTTACAATAGCGGCAAAGTCACTGGCTTTTAAAGCGGCACCACCAATTAAACCGCCATCTACATCGGGTTTAGAAAAGATTTCTTTGGCATTGTCAGGTTTTACACTACCGCCGTATAAGATTGAAACATCTTCTGCTACGTTGCTGCCGTATCTTTTTCGGATGGTTTCACGGATAAATTCGTGCATTTCTTGGGCTTGTTCCGGGGAAGCAGTTTCTCCCGTACCGATGGCCCAAACCGGTTCATAAGCTAAAATAATTTTTTCCCAATCGTTGTTTTCTAAATGGAATAAGCCATCACGCAATTGGTTTTCCACTACATTGAAATGTTGGTTGTTTTGGCGATCTTTCAGTTCCTCTCCAAAGCAAAAAATTACCGTCATGTCGTGTTTCAAAGCCGTAGTTACTTTTTGCGCTAATATAGTATCGGTTTCATGGAAATAGGCTCTTCTTTCAGAGTGTCCTAAAATAACGATATTTACGCCGATACTTTTGAGCATATCTGCCGAGATTTCACCGGTGTAGGCACCATTTTCGTTTTGGTACATGTTTTGTGCTGCCACAGCAATATTCGTAAACTCTAAATGGTCTACGGCTGAAGCTAAATTGATAAACGTTGGCGCGACTATAATTTGAGCGTCAACATCCTGAGGTAATTGGTCTATCAGGTCGTTTAACAAATCTTCGGTTTCTTCCGCATTTTTATTCATTTTCCAGTTTCCGGCAACAATTTTTTGTCTCATTATTCTAGGGTTTTTAAAGTAGCATTAATCGTTTCAAAATCGGTTTCTATGGCGCGATAGGTGATGATTTTTCCGTTTTTATCTAAAATGATATACCTGGGAATCCAATCCAAATCAATCGATTTTCCGAATTCGCCTTTCATGCCGTCGGTTACCCAATAATGGTCGCCTTTGAGTTCGTGTTTTTCAATTCCGGCCAACCATTTGTCATAGGCTTTATCCATCGAAATAAAAACCATATCAACAGTTGGATGATTGGCTTGCATTTCTTTTACTTTAGGCATCGCTTTGACACAATCACTGCACCAAGAAGCCCAAATTTCAATAACGGTAACCTTACCTTTGTGCTTTTTTAGAAGATCTTTAAAAGTCACTTTATTGTTGTCTGGCAAAACCATCTCTTTTTGTAAACTTTCCTTTGAAAACTCTTTGATTTGAGCATTGGAACACGATAAAGTGGTTATGGCAGCCACGAGATATAGAGCAATTTTTTTCATGTTTTTCTTTTCTAAGCTATACAGTTGATTTTTCTTTTTTTTGATTTTTCAGGAACACAATTTTGTGCTTGCGTCTTTTGTGTTCTTTTCTTTTTCTTTTTCTTCTTTGATCGTACAAATATTTTACAATAAGCACAACTCCTAAGCCGCTAATAGCCATTAAAGTGGTGCCGATTAGAATATGAATGGTATGACCCAATGGTGGTTCTTCCATGGCGGCTATATAATTCAAAAAATAATAGCCAATCCCAAAGACAATAGCACTCAGGAGAATTCCCCAAAAGGCTTTTTCATTGTCTTTTTTTGACATGATATATTTGATCATAAAGTGGTATTTAGTGTCAAAAAACTAATTGGTTCTCAAAATTTTAATCCATCTCAAACACAAAACGGCATTAACCGGTACGAGTAATAGGCCTAAAATGATTCTCAGTGGAAACTCGTAAAGCAAGGTGTTGTTTTTACTGAAGAACAACAAATATATGCCCAAGCTTAAAAACATCCATGATATAAAAATATTAAAATAAATTTTAGTTTTCGACATTATGAAAGATATTAAGCCGTCTCGTATATTTTATTTTTTTAATTCAAGTATGGTTTGTTGAT
>JBEBBH010000070.1:0-9101 GCA_041158485.1 Bacteroidota bacterium
TCCCTTTAGCAGTTTTGAACCTCAAAAAACTATAGGTTTCAATAGAGGCCTTAAACAATTCAATTGCCTCTTCACATTCGAAACGCAACTCAAAATTTGAGCCGGTAAAAATCGGCTTCCCTTTTCTGGAAACAAATTCAAATTTATATTCGTCGCTAAGGCGTTTACTAATTACAAAGGTTCCCATGGAATTTTAAAAGAAATTAAAACAAAAAAGCCTCTAACTTAGTTAGAGGCTTTTGTACTCAGAGCGGGACTTGAACCCGCACGAACATTGCTGTTCACTGGATTTTAAGTCCAGCGTGTCTACCAATTTCACCATCCGAGCGTATTGGTTATTGAGCGAAAAACGGGGCTCGAACCCGCGACCTCGACCTTGGCAAGGTCGCGCTCTACCAACTGAGCTATTTTCGCATGTCAAATTTTGTAAGAACCACAACACTTGTGCCGTATTGCGGATGCAAATGTAACACTAAAATTGAATTATACAAACCTTTTTTTGAAAAAAAAGTTTCTAAAATCTAATTCGCTGATTAGCAAAATCAAGCGATTGATTATTTTTTCAACAACATCCTTTTTAACTCGTTTAACTTCATCAAAGCTTCCACCGGAGTCAACGTATTGATGTCTAAATTCAGGATATCTTCCCTGATTTCTTCCAACAACGGATCGTCCATACTGAAGATATTGAGTTGCATCTCATCTTTAGCTGATTTAATTGTATTTAAGGCATCACTCGAGTGGTTTCTCTCCAACTTTTTCAAAAGCTTCTGCGCCTTTTGAATCACCATTTGCGGCATTCCCGCCATTTTAGCTACGTGAATTCCAAAACTGTGCGCACTACCTCCTTTAACCAGCTTTCTAATGAAAAGCACAGTGTCTTTTAATTCTTTAACCGATACATTGTAATTCTGAATTCTTGGCAAAAGCTCACTCATTTCGTTTAACTCGTGATAATGCGTTGCAAATAAAGTTTTGGCGCGTGCCGGATTTTCGTGTAAAAACTCAGCAATCGCCCATGCAATTGAAATACCGTCATAAGTACTGGTGCCGCGACCGATTTCATCCAACAACACCAAACTTCGATCGGAGATATTATTTAAGATAGAAGCCGTTTCATTCATTTCCACCATAAAAGTCGACTCGCCCATCGAAATATTATCACTGGCGCCAACTCTAGTAAAAATCTTATCCACCACACCCATTCTCACTTTTTCTGCCGGGACAAAACTTCCCATTTGCGCCAACAGCACAATTAAAGCAGTTTGTCTTAATATAGCCGATTTACCCGACATATTCGGACCGGTAATCATAATGATTTGCTGGGTTTCGCGATCTAAAAACACATCGTTAGCCACATACGGAACACCAACCGGCAGTTGCTTTTCAATCACCGGATGTCGACCGTTTGTAATTTCCAACTCGTAACTTTCATCAATTATCGGACAAACGTAGTCGTTTTCGATAGCCAATTGCGCAAAAGAAGTCAAGCAATCTAATTGTGCTATCAAATTAGCATTCAACTGTACTTGCTTGATGTATGTCCCAATCCAAATCACCATTTGTTCAAACAAATGGCTTTCAATTTGGTGGATTTTTTCTTCGGCACCGAGAATTTTAGTTTCGTATTCTTTTAATTCTTCGGTTATATATCTTTCGGCATTAACTAAAGTTTGTTTTCGAATCCACTCGGCAGGCACTTTGTCTTTGTGCGTATTTCGAACCTCAATGTAGTAGCCAAATACATTGTTAAAAGATATTTTAAGCGATGATATTCCGGTTCTTTCCGATTCTCTGGCTTCAATACCTTCCAAGTATTCTTTACCGGAAAACGCAATGCTTCTCAATTCATCCAACTCAGGATGAACACCCATTGCGATAGCATTCCCTTTGGCAATAGCCACAGGTGCGTCTTGGTTCAAGGTTGATTTTATCTTCTCACGCAATAAATCGCAGGCATGCAAACTATCACCAATAACGCGAACCGCTTCTTGCTTACTTTCCAATGCAATGGTTTTTATCGGAATAATGGCATCGAGTGACTCTTTCAGATAAATGACTTCACGAGGCGAAATTTTCCCGGTAGCCACTTTGGAAATTAAACGCTCTAAATCGGAGATTTGTTTGATTTGGTATTGGATTTTTTGAAGGATTTCCTGATTCTCCTTGAGATACGAAACCACTTCATGGCGTCCTCTTATCTTATTAATATCTTTTAAGGGCAACGCCAACCAACGTTTCAACAAACGCGAACCCATAGGCGAAAGGGTTCTATCAATCACATCCAAAAGCGTGACTGCATTTTGCGAATGACTGTGGTACAACTCTAAATTCCGAATAGTAAAGCGATCCATCCAAACATAAGCGTCTTCAGCTATGCGTTGAATGTTGGTAATATGTTGGATCTTATTGTGCTGTGTTTCGGATAAATAATAAAGAATTGCACCGGAAGCAATGATGCCGTCCTGCAATTCTTCAATCCCGAAACCTTTTAAAGAATTGGTTTGAAAATGATTTTGCAATGTTTCAATTGCGTAATCTTCTTTGTACACCCAATCTTCCAGATAGAACACATTAAAGTCTTCTCCGAAGGCAGTCTTAAATTGGGATTTGGTGTTTTTCTGAATCAGAATCTCGCTCGGGTTGAAATTCTGCAGTAATTTATCAATATACTCTTCATTGCCTTGTGCCGTTAAAAACTCGCCGGTGGAAACATCCAAAAAAGCGACACCTAATTGGCGTTTGCTAAAATAAACAGAGGCCAAGAAGTTATTGGATTTGGCTTGCAACACCTCATCGTTCATCGCCACTCCTGGAGTGACCAATTCGGTTACGCCTCGTTTTACTATCGTTTTAGTCATTTTCGGATCTTCGAGCTGGTCGCAAATCGCCACACGAAGGCCGGCTTTTACCAATTTAGGCAAATACGTATTGAGAGAATGATGCGGAAAACCGGCCAAAGCTGTTTCGCTGTCAGATCCTGCGCCTCTTTTAGTTAAAACAATCCCCAAAATTTTAGACGCTCGAATCGCATCATCACCAAAAGTCTCATAAAAATCCCCTACTCTGAACAACAAACAGGCATCGGGATACTTGACTTTGATCTCGTTGTACTGCTTCATCAAAGGGGTTTCTTTGACTTTAGTTTCTTTAGTTTTGCTTTCTTTGGCTGACAATGTAATGTGGTTTTAAATAAATAAGAAAGCGAATTTAAAAATTTAGGACGAATAGCCGACTATAAAAATTAATTTAATATTAAGGCAAAAAAAAAGACAGGGTTTCAAATTTTAAATAGATTTGCTTCAGAAACTTAAAAACATAATAAGATGAAAAAAATAATTTTACTTGCTGCCTTAGTAGCTTTTGGTGTTACCTCTGCCAATGCTCAAGCCAAAAAAGCAGCTGCAAAACCGGCAGCTAAAACAGAAACTCCAAAAGTGGACGGACCTGGAATGTTATTTGAAAACGAAACAATCGATTACGGTACAATTCCAGCCAATTCTGACGGAAAAAGAGAATTCGTATTCGTAAACAACGGTAATAAGCCTCTTATTATCGAAAGTACTCAAGGATCTTGTGGTTGTACTGTGCCTTCAAAACCAGACAAAGCAATCCAACCGGGAGAAAGAGGTGTAATTGGAGTAAAATATGACACTTCAAGAGCAGGACAACCTTTTACTAAAACGGTAACTGTAAAATCAAATGCAGTTGGTCAAGAAACTAAAGTTTTGACTATCAAAGGAAATGTATTACCTGCTGAACCAAAAGTTGAGCCTACAAAAAGTTAATTGTACTTAATTATAAATTCGAAAGAGTCCCGATTAGTCGGGACTTTTTTTTTGAATATCTTTGCCGTCCGTGACCTAAAGTCGAATATTTAAATCAGAAAAGATGCGAAAGCTCGAGAACAAAGAATTAGAACGCAAATCGGTAACCGACTTCAAACAAGCCGAAAAAACACCTATCATCATTATATTGGATGACATCCGGAGTTTGCACAATATTGGCTCTGTTTTCCGAACGGCTGATGCTTTTTTAATTGAAAAAATCTACTTGTGCGGTATTACAGCAACACCGCCGCACAAAGAAATTCACAAGACTGCTTTAGGCGCCACCGAAACGGTAGCCTGGGAATATCAAAAAAACGTCACGGAAGTGATTACGCAATTAAAAAAAGAGCAAGTAAAAGTTTTTGCCATTGAACAAGTAGAAAAAGCTGTTTTTTTGCAAGATTTTAAAGTTCAAAAAGAAACAAACTACGCTTTAGTCTTTGGTAATGAAGTTTATGGGGTCTCTCAAGAAGCTATTGCCCTTTGCGATGGCGCTATCGAAATTCCGCAATTAGGCACTAAACATTCACTTAATATTTCAGTTAGTACCGGCATTGTGGTTTGGGATTTATTTCAAAAATTAAGCTATTAACTTACTTTTAAGAAAACTTTATCTAACAAACTCTACAGTTTTCTTTACTTTTATAAAATGAAAAAGAGCTTATTTTTATTTTGGATTATTTTACTGCATTCTATAAATATTGGCTACGCAGCCAACAAAACCGTTGCTCTTTTACAACCTACCAACAATATTGCACCAACGCTCATAGCCACCGGAAATCAAATTTACTGTCCCGGAACAGCTATGAAAATTGTGACCGATATGACCATCACCGATCCTGATGATACCGGTATTGACGCTATTTACATCCAAATTTCTTCGGGTTATGCTCTTGGGGAAGACTTGCTGACCTTAGTGGGCACACACCCTAACATCACCACTTTGTGGAATCCTACCACGGGAACACTTAGCTTGAGTGGCGTTAGTGGTCAACCTACCTACATCCAATTGATTGCCGCTATTAAAGACGTTGAATTTTCTTCGACCGCTACCAATCCCTCAGGAATACGAAATTTTTCTATTTCTGTTGGCCAGGCAAACTATCTCCCATCTAACGGTCACTACTACTTGTATGTCCCAAACATAGGCATCACTTGGTCGGCCGCTAAAATCGCCGCACAAAACAGCACTTATTACGGACTCCAAGGCTATTTAGCCACGATAATTTCGGCAGAAGAAGCACAAATAGCCGGAGAACAAACTACAGGTGCCGGTTGGATTGGCGGTAGCGACGAACAAACCGAAGGCATCTGGCGATGGATGACAGGTCCGGAAAACGGCACTGTGTTTTGGAACGGGAATTTTACAGGATTCACCCCAAACTATGCTTTTTGGAACACCGGCGAACCCAATAGTTCAGGCGATGAAGATTATGCTCACGTAACTGCTCCAGGCGTAGGCATTCCCGGCTCTTGGAACGATTTATCTAATACCGGCTCTTCCAGTGGAGATTACCAACCTAAAGGCTATATTGTAGAATATGGCGGTATGCCGGGCGACCCTGTTTTAAACATCGCTACCAGTACAACTATGACCATTGCCTCTATTACTTCAACAGTAACAGCCACGCGTTGTGGTAACGGAACTGTTTTGTTACAAGCTACAGCCAATACAGGAACGGTGAATTGGTATGACGCTCCCACCGGCGGAAACTTTTTGGGCAGTGGCAACTCTTTTACAACTCCACCAATTAGTGCAACTACTGTGTTTTATGCCAATGCTTTTTTAAGTGGTTGTACAACGGGAACGAGAACAGCTGTAACAGCCTCGGTAATACCGAAACCGCAGTTAACCTATACTTCGCCTTATGCCATGTGTGAGGAAAGCTTTGAAGTGATTGAAGTACAAACCTCAGCCGGCATCTTATTTTGGTATGACAGCCTAACCAGTACCAGTCCCATTTTTTTAGGCACCAACTTTTTAGTTCCCAACATCAATCAGGACACTACTTATTATGCTCAAGCTGATTTTAACGGTTGTTTGTCAGACAGAGTTGCGGTTGTTATTGATGTTTATCCTAACCCGATTTTAGCAGATGAAACTATTTCACTTTGCGAAGGCGATACCATACCTTTAGATGCAGGAAATCCCGGGATGACATACTTATGGTCAAATGGCGCTACCAGTCAGAGTATAATATCTGACGGGCAAACGAATTACTCAGTAACCGTTACAACGCCAGCCCCGGAAAGCTGCTCGAAAACCAAAAATTTTACCTTGGTTTACAACCCTGATCCTGTAATTTCATCTGTAACCACCAACGATTTGGCAGTTACCATTAACACCGTTCAAAACGGAAATTTTTTGTATTCTTTGGACGGAGTTAACTATCAAAACTCCAATTCCTTTACTGTAACCGAAGGCGGATTGTACATGGCTTATGTTATAGAACCAAACCAATGTGGTGATGACCAAAAACCTTTTGTGGTGATTTCAATTCCTGCCTTTTTTACGCCAAATAACGACGGAATAAACGATCGCTGGTACATCAAAGGCATGTCGTATTTTAACAATGCTGAAGTAACCATTTTTGATCGTTTCGGAAAGTTGATTACGGTCTTAAATAGTTCCAATCCTTCATGGGACGGCACTTATAACGGACAACTCTTACCTTCAACAGATTATTGGTTTGTGGCTAAAATCGAAGGAATGATGCCCGAAACCAAAGGACATTTTGCTATGAAACGCTAACTACTGTATCTTGTTGCGGATTTCTTCCAACACAAACACATAGTCTTCCTGATTGTTTAAGAAATCGCGATTGGTTACGTCGATAATCAACACATTGAGGTTTTTTTGCGATTTAATATAATCCAAATAACCATTGTTGATTTTTTCCAAATATTCCGCCGGAATTTCCTGTTCGTAACTTCTGCCTCGGGTTTTAATATTGGCCAAAAGCCGCTCGGTACTTTGGTACAAATAGATATACAAATCGGGCTTCGGCATTTCTTTGTAAATGATGTCAAACATCGTTTTGTACAAACGAAATTCATCTTCTGCCAAAGTCACTTTTGCAAAAATCAAGGATTTGAAAATATGGTAATCGGCTACAATAAAATCCTTAAACAAATCAAACTGTGCCAAATCATCGGAAATTTGTTGGTAACGATCGGCCAAAAACGACATTTCCAACGGAAAGGCATAGCGACTCTGATCTTCGTAAAACTTCGGCAAAAACGGATTATCGGCAAAGCGTTCCAATACGGTTTTCGCATTGAAATCTTCCGCTAATTTATTCGTCAAGGTAGTTTTTCCGGCACCGATATTACCTTCGATGGCGATATAATTAAAATGGTCTAACTTGATTTTGGCTATCGGGATTTCCAAATTTTGCACCACTTTACAATTGCTTTTGTCTTCGGACAAGACCAATAATTCGTGCAAATATTTTTGTAGAATCGGATGACGCCAATCCAAGTTTAAATCGCGCATCGGCAACAATACAAACAAGCGATTTTGCATTTGCGGGTGCGGTACCTGTAATTTTTCGGAAGCGATAATTTCTTCATCATAAGCAATCACATCAATGTCAATCATACGGGCTTGGTAACCGGCTACATCTTCTCGAACTCTGCCCAAAGCTTCTTCCAACAATAGCACTTCTTCCAAAATCTGATGGGCTGATTTGTGCGTATTCATCACCACGGCACAATTGTAAAACGGAGCACTTTCGAATCCCCAAGAAGGTGTTTCGTAAAGCTTGGAAACCTTAATAATAGTGCCGATTTCTCTGTGCAAACAATCGATGCAATTCTCTATATTTTCGAGACGATTGCCTTGGTTGGTTCCTAAAGATAAAATGACTTGATGCTGCTTATTCATAGAAGCACAAATTAACTAAAACTATTTCAGACTATCGGCAAAAACTGCGTCACTGTTAATAACATTTTCTCAACAAGCCAACCGCTTCAAAATCATAAAACTTCTTTAAATAATAACAGCATTGTAAGTAAAAGGCATTATTTTTGTTTAGTCAACGCGTAATTAAATCCGTCACATTATGGTAAAGAAAGTCCTCAAAATTGTTGGTGTCATCCTGTTGCTTTTAGTGGTTTCCGCTTTTGCAATTCCGTATTTCTTTAAAGACCAAATTAAGGCTAAAATCGAAAAAGCCATCAATGAAAAAGTCGATGCTAAAGTCGCTTTTGCTGATGCCGATTTGAGTTTGTTTAAAAACTTTCCGAACGCCAGCGTGACGATTGAAAAATTATCCATCGTGAACAAAGCACCTTTTGAAGGCGATACTTTAGTCGCTTTTGACGAATTACATTTAAAAATGGCTATAGGACAATTGTTCAACAGCGAAAATGAACCGATGCAAATTGACGGCATCGATTCTAAAAACGGCTTAATCAACATCATCTTCAATAAAGACGGCGTAGGGAATTTCGATATCGCTTTAAAAGAAGATAAAAAACAAGCTGATGACAGCAAAAGCAAACCGCTTTCGTTGAAAATCAAAGAATACTCGGTAGAAAACTTCCAATTCAGATACTACGATGAGCGTTCGAAAATCAAAATGGTTTTAGACAGCATCAACCACGAAGGCACTGGTGATTTTGCCGCTTCCAAACTCGATTTGACGACCAAAACCACCACCAAAGTTTCGTTGGACATGGACAAGGTGAATTACATGAAAAACGTGGCGATTTCATTGGATGCGATTTTGGGTATCGACTTAGACCAAAGCAAATACACTTTCAAGAAAAACGAAGCCAAAATCAACGAATTACCGTTAAAATTTGACGGATTTATCCAATTAGCAGACGACGGACAAATCTATGATTTGACGTTTCAAACACCGACTTCCTCGTTTAAAAACTTCTTGGGCTTGATTCCGGCACAATATGCTTCTAATTTGAAAGACGTAAAAACGACCGGAGATTTTACCGTAACCGGATTCGCCAAAGGAAAATTAACAGATACTACGGTGCCGAAATTCAATATTGATATTGCATCGAATAACGCTTCATTTCAATACACCAACTTGCCGAAATCGGTTCGAAATATCATCATCGACACCAGAATCATCAACGAAACCGGTGTGATGAATGATACTTATGTGAATTTGGACAAACTGTCTTTTCAAATCGACCAAGACGTGTTTAATGCCAAAGCCAATATCAAAAACATAGCCGAAAACGCCTTGGTTAATGCCGAACTCAAAGGCACTATCAACTTGGCCAATGTAACCAAAGCTTATCCTG
>JBEBBH010000071.1:0-4151 GCA_041158485.1 Bacteroidota bacterium
ATTTGGCGAGGGCTTTATCCCTTGGCAATTAAAAAGATTGCAACAGACAGCAGGAATAAAGATAACTAAAACACACTAGCCACTCGCTCCTAACCTTCTGGCACAGCTTTTGTAAACTGAATTGCAAAAGTAACTAATAAAGACTTTAGAAAAAATTAAGAATTAAATTTTTGTGTATTAATTTAAACCCAGTATTTTTACTAACCAAATGCAACGTTTGACCTATGAAAAAAATGATACTTATCGCTACCATCCTGTTTAACGCAATGGTATTTGCACAAGACGGTCCTAAAATTGAGTTTAAAGACAAAGACAACACCATAGATTACGGTAAAGTAACCAAAGAAGAAGACAGTGGTTTACGTGTGTTTGAATTTACCAATACCGGCAATCAACCTCTATTGATTAAAGATGTGAAAAGCAGTTGTGGCTGTACGGTGCCGAGTTTTTCCAAAGACCCGATTATGCCGGGCAAAACCGGAAAGATTGAGGTGAAATACAATATGAATCCGGGACCTATCAGAAAGACCATTACAGTAGAAAGTAACGCGGTAAATGTAGACGAAGGTCGAGTAGCCCTAAAAATAAAAGGCGAAGTGTTTGTAAAACCGGTAGAGAATCTGCTGGAAAAAAAGACCAAAAGCCCAATGATGCAATAAAAAAAACTCCCGAATTATCGGGAGTTTTTTTATAGGATACTTTTGAGTTGGAATTTATAAGTTAAGAGTACGCCTTTGCGTTCTACCTCGAGAACTATGGTTCTGCCTTCTTCCGATTTAAGCAACTCATTAATGGTTTCGATGGTTAAATAATGGGCATTTCTTCCGTTGATTTTAACGATGCGATCATCTTTTTGTACACCGGCCAATTGCGCCACTGAACCTTCCCTAACATTAAAGATGCGGAACACCGGCTTTAACTCAAACTTGATTTTTAAGTTGTCCTGCACATGGCCCATATTGTCTTGCCTAGCAGTATAAACTGCAGCAGTACCACCGCGTTCTTGATAGGTTTGTGTGACCCATTCCAAACCATCGTGTTGGACTTCTAGACCGCTCATGTTAAAATTGAACGGCATCGCAATTTTGGCACCGGGTTTAGCATAGATACAACTGCTCGGATAATCAAAAAAGATAGAGAAACGTGACAATACGCCACCACCCAAAGAACCTACTCTATTAGGAACAAAACTCACACTGCTTACGGATGTTGAATCCGGAAAAGTACCTATCGGATTTTTAAAAGTAGTATCTCCAAAAGTGAAGCTTTGCATTCTGGCCCTTTGACCATAAACATTGCCACTAAAACCTCTACCCAAAAAACATGTAATCGACTTGGGTGGTAATGACAAATTGGGTGCTTCACTCAAAAACAACCAAATGGCATCACTGTTCCCGGTATCGATAAGCATTTTAGACGGATGAGTTTGGTTTACAGTCACCACATTGGTAGTGTAATAAGGCTTGTTGTTTTCCAAACTAATCGCCTCTTTTTTATGTGATTTAAGGATGCGTTTTCTAATTTTAGTATGAGAATCGGCATACACTATCACTTTTTTACGATCGTAATTAATCTCTACCAAATGGTCTTTAAAAAAGTGATACCCTATAATACCGTTTACGGGTATACCTACTTGAGACGAAAAATTAAACTCTTGGTCTAAAATCAAATACAGCTCGTGATTGTCATCAACAAAACCCGAAACTTCCAACTTGTTTTTAGAGGACTTAAAGGCCTCAACCGCCTCGCTAGCTCCTAAACCTTTCAATTTGATTTTTTCCAATTGGTGTAAGCTTACCTCTTCCTTATCGTCTAAACTAAATAAAACGGTTTCTTCTACACCGGTATCCAACAAAAAAGTCAAGGTTTCGCCATTAACCTTTATGGGAATAAAAATTAAGTTGTTGATCATTTGAAAAGGAATAACGGCTTTTTGTTGGCCTTGGTGCAATTGAAAAGCCGACTGACAAAAACCAAAAGTAAGGCTGATACAAAACAAGAGTAAAGTGTAGAAAAAGCGCATTCGGTGTGATTTTCGTTAAATTTACTAAAAAACAAAGGGGAAAAAATAATTTTTAACAATTTTTAAGGCGATAAATGCATTGTTTTCAATCTAAAAAAATCGCAAATTTGCAGCACTAAAATCAACAACATGCCTAAGATATCACTTAAAGGGCAGCAAATGCCTGAATCGCCCATCCGTAAGTTGGTGCCGTATTCTGAAATTGCTAAGAAAAAAGGACATAAAGTATACCATCTCAATATTGGTCAGCCTGACATCAAAACACCGGATGTTGCCTTGAATGCGGTAAAAAACGCCGACATCAAAGTATTAGAATACAGCCATTCGGCCGGTTTTGAAAGTTACCGTACCAAATTATCCGCTTACTACAAATCGCACGGCTTGCCTATTGATACTGCAGATATTATTATTACTACCGGAGGTTCCGAAGCCTTGTTGTTTGCCATGGGAAGCACTATGGATGCGGGCGATGAAATTATCATACCTGAGCCGTTTTACGCCAACTATAACGGATTTTCAACAGCATCCGGTGTAACCGTAGTACCTGTGATTTCTACTATAGACGAAGGTTTTGCCTTGCCTCCTATTGCCGCCTTTGAAAAACTAATTACCCCTAAAACCAAAGCCATTTTAATTTGTAACCCGGGCAATCCAACCGGCTATTTATACTCTAAAGAAGAAATCATGCAGTTGGCCGAGATCGTTAAAAAACACGATTTGTTTCTGATTGCCGATGAGGTGTACCGCGAATTCATTTACGACGAAAACGAAAAACACTTCTCCGTAATGAACGTGCCGGGCTTGGAAGAACACGCCATCATGATTGACTCAGTTTCCAAAAGATACAGCATGTGTGGCGCACGTATTGGTTGCATCGTTTCGAAAAACAAGGCGTTAATGACCACCGCTATGAAATTTGCCCAAGCGCGTTTGAGTCCGCCAACCTACGCTCAAATTGCCAGCGAAGCCGCGCTGGAAACACCGCAAAGCTATTTTGACGACGTGATTGCCGAGTACAAAGACCGTCGCGATACCTTAATTGCCGAATTGCAAAAAATTGAAGGGGTAAAAGTAGCTACGCCTAAAGGAGCGTTCTATTGTATAGCACAATTACCGGTGAAAAACGCCGACGATTTTGCACAATGGTTATTGGAATCTTACGATAACAACGGCGAAACCGTAATGGTAGCACCGGCAGCCGGTTTCTACTCTACGCCGGGCGTAGGCTTAAACGAAGTACGCATCGCTTATGTCTTGAAAAAAGAAGATTTGATTCGCTCCGTAGCCATTTTAAAAGAGGCTTTAAAAGTGTACAATTCGTAATTGTCAAACTTAATTATACAAAAAACGCTTCAAGTCATTGAGGCGTTTTTTATTTCTGGGAGCGCACGTTTAATCTTTCTCTCACTACTGCTCCCGCCATTCGCGCTACACGGTAGCTCGCTGCTGTCGGGGCTAACTTCACCTTGGGTAGTTCTTTAGAAAATCACTACAAATGAATCAGGTGAAATCCGTATTCTGAGATTACTAATTTATGGGTTTCTCGGTAAATGAGGTACTTGTTTACCATGATCAACGTTTCTGTAGTAGAGGGGAAAATATATTCACAAAAGGGTTGGTTCACTTCAAAAAAGGTAATTGGGTCTTCAATCTTTTCACCCCGAAAATAATACTCTATTAACAAAGGAGTATCATAGCGTTGAGCTTGCTCAAATACAGCAGACAATATCATGGGTAGGTTAGTTTGTGTTGGGTGTGTAAATGTAGAGAATTCTTATAAATAGTAAATGTTAAAACCACAACCTCAAGATGTTAAAAAAGGGAGTTATTAAACGGTAAAACAGTAAAAAACTTACAATAAAAAGCCAATCTGAGCCAAATTTAAAAACTAACATCAACCCAAAAAATCTAAACCTATCCTAAAAACCTTATTTTAACCATTGTTACATTAATCAATTGCTACTTCAACAAATTGTTATATTGATATTGATATTGCCATTTCATTACAAAAAAAACACCCGCTCATCAGAACGGGTGTTTTTTGTATTTAAGTGATTGATTATCGTTTCAAACTAAAGTGCGCTTTAAACTGCTTCATTACACCATTCTCCGGATAGTCTACCGTAAA
>JBEBBH010000072.1:0-9811 GCA_041158485.1 Bacteroidota bacterium
CTCTATTGTATGAACGCGCCGGTATCTCGGGCACCTTAGTGCTTTCGGATTTTACCAAAAAAGCCCTTAACGAATTAAAAAAGTAAATCATGTTATTCCTAATTTCCCTTTTACAGCAAACCAATATTGATGAAAAAATCAAAAACGCTCCCGACAATGGCTATATGATAGGCGTTTGGATTGGTTATATTTTGCCATTCGTTGTATTTGCAGGATTGGCTTGGTTGCTATATCGCAAAGCCAAAAAAAGACAAGACGAGCTGTAGTTATATTTACTAAATTTGCCGAATTAAAACTCTTTTCATG
This sequence comes from Bacteroidota bacterium, assembly GCA_041158485.1. Lineage (GTDB taxonomy): Bacteria > Bacteroidota > Bacteroidia > Flavobacteriales > Flavobacteriaceae > Flavobacterium. Next base: position 307 of record JBEBBH010000072.1, read on the forward strand.
AGCAACATCCGAATTACCAAACAATTCTCCTTCGAAACCGGTCACGCGCTTTACGGATACGACGGTAAATGCAAAAATGTGCACGGACACAGCTATAAGTTATCGGTTACGGTAATTGGCCAACCTATAACCGACACTTCGAATGTGAAGTTTGGAATGGTCATCGACTTTTCGGATTTGAAAAAAATTGTGAAGGAAGAAATCGTGGATATTTTTGACCATGCCACGGTTTTCAATCAAAATACGCCTCATATAGAATTGGCCAACGAACTCAAAGAACGTGGTCATCATGTGATTTTGGTCGATTACCAACCTACCAGCGAAAATATGGTTACCGATTTCGCGCAAAAAATAAAAAATCGTTTGCCACAAAACATCGCGCTACATTCTTTAAAACTCCAAGAAACAGACACTTCCTTTGCCGAATGGTATGCCTCGGATAATTCATAAGTAAGCTACATGCAAATTACACCCAACAAAAAAATCTATTTTGCCTCCGACCAACATTTTGGCGCTCCGACACCGGAAGCGAGTTTTCCTCGTGAGCAAAAATTTGTGACTTGGTTAGACGAAGTAAAGCAAGACGCGGAGGCCATTTTCTTGTTAGGCGATTTGTTCGATTTTTGGTTTGAATACAAAACCGTAGTTCCGAAAGGATTTGTGCGTGTTTTAGGCAAATTAGCTGAAATTCGCGATAGCGGTATTCCGATTTACTTTTTTGTAGGCAATCACGATTTGTGGATGCATGATTATTTCGAAAAAGAACTAAACATTCCGGTATATCGCGACAATCAAGAGTATGAATTCAACGGCAAAACGTTTTTAATTGGTCACGGCGATGGTAAAGGTCCGGGCGATAAAGGGTACAAACGCATGAAGAAAGTCTTTACCCATCCGTTTTCCAAATGGCTGTATCGTTGGTTGCATCCGGACATTGGGATGCGATTGGCTCAATATTTATCGGTTAAAAACAAACTGATTTCGGGTGAAGCTGATGTGAAGTTTTTAGGCGAAGAAAACGAATGGTTGATACAATACTGCAAGCGAAAACTCCAAACCAAACATTACAACTATTTGGTTTTTGGACATCGTCATTTGCCTATGATTGTTACGGTTGGTGAAAATGCCGAATACGTTAACCTTGGCGATTGGATTGGCTATTTTACGTACGGTGTTTTTGACGGTGAGACTTTTGAGCTGAAAAAATACTGATGATGAAATTTTCCTTGGCTACCTTGTCATTTCGAACGGAACAAAGTGAAGAGAGAAATCACATATCAATTAAAAACTACTCAAAGTGATGATTAAGGAATTCAAAAGTCGGATTAAATTCTCTTATCAAGTTTAGCTTCTTCTCTCTCCGCCATTTTTTCAATTCTTTTTCTCTAGCTATAGCTTCTTGCACCCAAGTGAGTTTTTCATAAAAGACTAAAAATTCTAAATTGTATTTTGAAGCAAATGTTTTATTGTCAAATTCAATATTTTCTTTGTGCTGTTTCAATCTTTCTTTCAGATTGTTAGTCATTCCGATGTAGAAAGTGGATCGATAAGAATTGGTAATGATATAAACGTAATAAGTATGAAAACCTTGTTGAGAGTTGAACATAATTATCTAATTAATTTTGATACTGTAATGTGATTTCTCCTTCGTCGAAATGACAAAAACACACTTGTCATTTCGAACGGAACACAGTGAAGAGAGAAATCACATCCAAATGATTAAGGTTTGTTACAATTCATAATCTTTAATCAGAAACACTTCCCCCTAAATTATCAAGTAAATGTGATTTAGCTTCGCTCAACCTAAAGGTTTCTCCTGCGTCGAAATGACAAAAGAAATAAACTACCTTACATCCTTCAACCGCAACTGTATCGAAACCTTTCCGTTGAATTCGTTTTCGTCTATGCAATACACAGCGTCAAAAGACTGCTGATTTTTAACCAAATTCAATTTCTTCCCTAAACCAAAACCAATAGCACCAAATCCGGGCGAATTGTTTTGCTTGACGTAGAGCTTCAAATGGTCTTCATCTGCACCAATCCCTTTAGCATAACCCGAATCTTTCAATCCTTTGGTCATAAAAACCGGTGTCATATTTTGTGGCCCGAAAGGCTCAAATTGGTTTAAAATCCGGATTAATTTTTCGTTGATATCCGTCAAATTAATTTCGGCATCTACAGCAATTTCAGGAGTCAGCAAATCAGGATGAATCGTTTCTTCCACCGTTCTTTCAAACGCTTCTTTGAACTCCAAATAATTTTCTTCCTTTAAAGTCATTCCGGCCGCATACATATGGCCACCAAATTGTTCCAAATGTTCGGCACAAGCTTCTAAAGCATTGTAAATATCGAAATCTTTGACCGAACGCGCTGAAGCCGCTAACTTATCGCCACTTTTAGTAAACACTATCGTAGGACGATAATACGTTTCCGTCAAACGCGAAGCTACAATCCCGATAACGCCCTTATGCCAATTCTCTTGGTAAACGACCGTCGTAAATTTTTTAGTTTCATCATTTTCTGTGATTTGCGACAAGGCTTCAGCAGTAATTAGCTTGTCCAAATTTTTACGGTCGCTGTTATGTTGCTCAATTTCGGAAGCAAAAAATTCGGCTTGGTCTAAATCGTATTCCGTTAATAAGGCCACGGCTTCGTTACCGTGTTTGATTCTTCCTGCGGCGTTAATGCGCGGTGCAATAATAAAAACCACATCGGTTATGGTGAGTGTTTTCTTTTTGATATTCTGAATCAAAGCCTTAATCCCCGGACGCGGACTGTTATTAATGACTTCCAAACCAAACTTGGCCAAAACCCTGTTTTCTCCTGTCATCGGAACAATATCAGCGGCTATGGCAGTTGCCACCAAATCCAAATAAGGCACTAAATCGGCTACCGTTTGGTTTCGTTTTTGCGCCAGTGCCTGAATTAGTTTAAACCCAACGCCACAACCACACAATTCGTCGTACGGATAATCGCAATCGGCTCTTTTAGGATCAAGAATCGCAACTGCTTCGGGTAAGATGTCGCCCGGACGATGGTGATCACAAATGATAAAATCGATGTTTTTGGCTTTGGCATAGGCCACATGATCGATAGATTTGATACCGCAATCCAAAGCAATAATCAAAGTAAAACCATTGTCGTCAGCAAAATCAATCCCTTTATAGGAAACCCCGTAACCTTCTTCATATCGGTCGGGAATGTAAGTCGCTATATTGGGATAAAAGCTTTTCAAATAACTCGACACCAAAGAAACCGCTGTGGTTCCATCTACATCATAATCCCCAAAAACTAAAATATTCTCTCCTTCAACAATAGCTTTTTCTATTCTCGAAACCGCTTTGTCCATGTCCTTCATCAAATACGGATCGTGCAAATCGGACAAACTCGGACGGAAAAATTGTCGAGCGGCTTCGTAAGTTTCAATACCGCGCTGTACCAATAGCATCGCAATCAGCTCGGCTACATTGAGTTCGGCAGCCAAAGTTTTGACTTTTTCGGGTGATGGTTTGGGTTGAAGTGTCCAGCGCATGTTACATTACGAATTGAGAATTAGGAATTACGAAGCGTAAACCACAAAAATAGCAAAAGCTACATCAGATTGATTGCAGTTTTAGTGTATTTATTCGTTACTTTTGAAATTCAAATGGTTTCAAAATGCATATTCAAGGTCAAATAGTCGATATCGAAAACCGCCGTATTTATTCGGGTGAAGTTAGGATTGAAAACGGTAAAATTGTTTCGGTAATTGAAAAACAACACGATAACAAAAACTATATCCTTCCGGGTTTTATAGACGCGCACATTCATATCGAAAGCTCAATGTTGGTACCCTCTGAATTTGCTAAAATTGCGGTTTTGCACGGGACTGTCGGAACCATTTCCGATCCGCATGAAATTGCCAATGTATTGGGAAAAGACGGTGTATATTATATGATTGAAAACGGTAAAAAAGTCCCGTTGAAGTTTCATTTTGGGGCGCCTTCGTGCGTTCCGGCTACCTTTTTTGAAACGGCAGGAGCGGTAATCGATTCGGAGCAAATTAAGGAACTGATGGCGCATCCCGATATTTATTATTTGGCCGAAATGATGAACTATCCCGGCGTGTTGTTTGACGATGCAGAAGTTCTGAAAAAAATAGCTTGGGCGAAACATTTCAAGAAACCGGTTGATGGACATGCGCCCGGTTTGCGTGGCGAAGCGGTTCAAAAATACATCTCCGCCGGAATCACAACGGATCATGAGTGCTTTACTTATGACGAAGCAGCCGAGAAATTGTCCTTAGGCATGAAAGTCATTATTCGCCAAGGCAGTGCCGCTAAAAATTTTGAAGCGTTAATCGATTTGTTGCCCGAGCACTACGAAAACCTCATGTTTTGTTCCGATGACAAACATCCGGACGATTTGATCGTAGGTCACATCAACCAATTGTGTGCTCGAGCGGTCGCCAAAGGTTTTGACCTTTTTAAAATTTTGCAAATGGCTTGTGTCAATCCGGTGAAACATTACAACATGACTATAGGTTTATTGCAACCAAACGATGCCGCCGATTTTATCGTGGTGGAAGACTTGACGCATTTTAAAGTGTTGCAAACTTACATCAACGGCGCATTGGTAGCCGAAAACGGTCAGTCGTTTGTACCGCATGTTGCCTTTGAAAAACCCAATAATTTCAACACTTCCCCTAAAGTGTTAGCCGATTTTCAAGTGACGAGTTCGGCCAAAACCATACGCGTTATCGAGGCTTTGGAAGGACAATTGATTACCAATGAAATTCATTGTTCGCCTAAAATTCAGGATGGCCATTTGGTTTCCGATACCGAAAATGATGTGTTGAAAATGGCCGTTGTCAATCGGTATGAAAATGCGCCGGTGGCCTTAGCTTTTATCAAAAACTTTGGTTTGAAAAAAGGAGCGATTGCCAGTTCGGTGGCGCACGATTGTCACAATATAGTTGTGGTTGGCACTTCGGATGAAGATATTTTGACTGCGGTGAATTTACTTATTGCCAACACCGGCGGTATTTGTGCAGTGAATGGTGCCGAACAAAAATCGTTAGCCTTACCTGTAGCCGGTATAATGAGCGACCAAAACGGTTGGGAGGCCGGTCGTTTGTACCAGGAAATTGATGCGATGGCCAAAGACTTAGGCAGTACTTTAAAAGCACCTTTTATGACGTTGTCTTTTATGGCACTATTGGTAATTCCTGATTTAAAATTGTCAGATAAAGGTTTGTTTAGCGGAAAACAGTTTGCGTTTACAGATTTAGAGGTTTCCTAATCCCTAAAGATGTTGGTTAATGAAAGGGTCTGACCACTTCTCGTTGTGAAGAATATTGGGATCGGTTAGTGTCCGTAAAAATGCTACTAAAGCTGCTTTTTGTTGCTCTGTTAAATTGAGTTGTTGCGGATTTCCATCAGCATCTTTCAAAAAAGTCGATAAATTTGGATGGTTTTTAACACCACTATTGTAATGCTCAATTACCTGTTCTAAGGTTTGAAAACGACCATCATGCATGTAAGGCGCACCCAATGCAATATTTCGCAACGTTGGTATCTTGAAAGCTCCTTTCAAACTGTTGGTTGTTGGAAACGTTTCAAAAGCACCTAAATCGTTAGTAGACAACAAATCAAGACCATTGTTTTTTGGTCCGGAGTTTACGCTGACAAAAGCCTCGGTGGCGTGACAATTGATACAACCGGCTCCACCTTGAGTCACAGTTTTAAAAAACAATTCTTTCCCTAGATTTTCTGATTCCGTAAAATTCGGAAAAGGCTGTAACCTGGAACTCACTTGTGCTCTACCTTCGTCATATCGGCTTTGTGAACTAACAATACTCCTGATAAATTGTGCTAAAGCTTTTGAAACTCTCGATTGGGTAATTTGACCTGAACCAAAAGCCTGTAAAAACAAATTACTGTAAAAAGGTCTTTCGGATAATCTTTGTATGATTTCGCTTTCGGTTAAACCCATTTCATTGTGATCTAAAATAGGTTGTAACACTTGGTCTTCAAGTGTGGCTGCTTTTTCGTCCCAAAAAAAACGCCCTCTAAAATAATAGCGTTGATTGACTAATGAAATCGAATTTCTTCTGGTAGGCACTTGGTTAAAACCTAAACTCTTAACCGGCGAATCGGTAAAGGCCAATTCTTGTCGATGACAACTGCCACAAGCTACGGTTCGGTTTTGACTCAAAGCGACATCATAAAACAGCACTCTGCCCAAAGTAGCTCCGGCATCGGTAACGGTATTATCATCGGGCGTATTGTCTATGCCATTGACGGAACTGATAAAGTTACCGCCTTCATTCACTGTAAAATGATACGGTAAATTGAGGTTAACGTAATCATAAGGTGTTTCGGGTAATGAAATTACGGGTAGGTTTTGTGTAATCGGCACATATTTATCATCCTCTGAACATGAGGTGCAGAAAATGAGTAAAAGAAATATGCTTCCCAAAAATCTTATCATTAGTATTGCTATTTTAAAATTTTCCCGCCAACTACTGCGACGATTTCTCCTTTTGGCGGTTTGGCTTCAAAATGTTGCAACACCTCGGCAGCTGTACCACGGATGGTTTCTTCGTGAAGTTTCGACAATTCTCGGGAAACCGACACCGGTCGGTCAGCGCCAAAATACTGCACAAATTCGGCCAACGTTTTGACCAATTTATGTGGTGACACGTAAAAAATCATGGTTCTGGTTTCTTCGGCGAGTGCTAAAAAACGGGTTTGTCTTCCTTTTTTTTCGGGCAAAAAACCTTCAAAAACAAAACGATCGTTAGGCAAACCACTATTTACCAAAGCCGGTACAAAAGCCGTAGCGCCGGGCAGACATTCCACCTCAATATTGTGTTCAACACAAGCTCGGGTGAGTAAAAATCCGGGGTCGGAAATGGCCGGCGTTCCTGCATCGCTGATCAAGGCAATGTTTTCTCCGGCTTGCAAACGCTTGATAATATTTTCCACCGTTTTGTGCTCGTTGTGCATGTGGTGGCTATGCATGTGCGTGGCTATGTCGAAATGCTTGAGCAATTTGCCGCTGGTGCGCGTGTCTTCAGCCAAAATCAAATCGACTTCTTTCAAAACGCTGATGGCTCTGAAAGTCATGTCTTCCAAATTACCGATTGGTGTGGGAACTAGGTAAAGTTTGCCCATTTAGCTGAATTTTCGCTCCACAATAGTCATAAAACGCTCCATATAGTCTTCTTTTCCTACCCAGTAATTGTAGTCGGGTATCACCATCTCGTTCAAGAAAGTTTTGGCTTCTTCTAAGGTGTCAAAGGTATTCAATTGCGAGATTACGCGGTTGAAATCTTCGTTGCTTTCTCCAAACAAATGGTTTACAAAAGCGATGCGATCGTTGAGCCCGATTTCAATAGTTTTTGCAAAAGCACTATTTAAAGACGCTGCCGGTTTGGGTTGCTCCACTTCAGGTTCCGGTACGATTTCTTCTTTGGTTTCCGTTGGAAAAAGGGAGACTTCATTCGGCTTTACAAAAACCGGATCTACATAATTTTCACCTAATAAATCTTCTAAAGCAATGTGCTTGGTTTCGGGTTTTAGTTCGGATGCCGTCTCTGCTGCAGGTGCTTCTTCTTCAGCTTCTTCCTCGGCCAATTCAAAAATCGGCGTAAAAAGCGGTGCTTCGGTAGCGGCTGGTTCTGTTGCAACTTCCGGTGCCATTTCTGCAACTTCTGCTTCCTCTTCAACTTCTTCCTCTTCAACTTCTTCCTCTTCAACCGTTTCGAGTTCAGTTTCCGCTTCAATTACTACCGGTTCTTCTTGGGCTTCTTCGGCGGCAAGAGTTTCGGCCTCAACTGCAGGGGCTTCGGTTTCAACCATCGTTTCCACTTTCACTTCAGTGACTACAACATGCGGCGTTTCCGCTTCAAAAGCAGTTTCTAATTTTTCTTCCAATTCGGCGGCATCAACTTCCGATTTCAGGACTTCGTAATTGTCTTGGTAAAATTTTAAAACCGATAATGTTTCGTATAATTTTTGGGTTTCTTTATACAATTGATCCACATCCGATTTGTTTTTGAGTTTCAAAATTCGGTGGGCAATGCTGATTAATTCGGCTTCTACTCTTTTTTTCATGATGGTTTGTAATTATAGGAAATACGCTGGTCTGTTTTTTAAATTCACTTCCGAAGCATTTATTTACCCTCGGGAAGCGGGAACCATAATTAAAATTTTTCTACATTTGAATCGACGTAAAAATAGCAATTATTCAAGTCGATTGGTTTTCGTTACAAAGTAATAAAAACTATTCATTTTTAGCGCAAGAAAAATACAAAATGTTTCTCGAAAATACAGTAAATCATAAAGAACAATTTGGGTGGATTGAAGTCATTTGCGGTTCCATGTTCTCGGGCAAAACCGAAGAATTGATACGCCGCTTGAAACGCGCTCAGTTTGCCAAGCAAAAAGTGGAAATTTTCAAACCTTCCATAGATACGCGCTACGATGAAGAAATGGTGGTTTCACACAACAAAAACGAAATTCGCTCTACTCCGGTACCTGCCGCGGCCAACATCCGTATTTTGGCGCAAGGCTGCGATGTGGTTGGCATAGACGAAGCCCAATTTTTTGACGACGAGATTATTGCCGTTTGCAACGATTTGGCCAATTCGGGTATCCGAGTGATTGTGGCCGGATTGGATATGGATTTTAAAGGCAATCCGTTCGGACCGATGCCGGCGCTAATGGCTACGGCCGAATACGTTACTAAAGTACATGCCGTTTGTACCCGAACCGGAAATTTAGCCCATTACAGTTTCCGAAAAACCGACAGCGATAAGCTGGTTTTGTTAGGCGAAACCGAAGAATACGAACCTTTGAGTCGCGCGGCCTATTTTAAAGCCATGCGCGAAAACATGGAAGTTAAAGATCCTGAACATTTGTCTTCAGAAGACCCAAGCGTAGCAAACTGACGCTGAAATAAATCCCAACACTTTGACACTAACCCTACGAAATATCATTCCCATCCTCAAAGCCCATTGGGTTGGTGAAAATGATGTGGCGGTAATCGACGCTATTTCCATCGACAGCCGCTCTTTGCAAAACGGCGAAAACACTATGTTTTTTGCCATTTCCGGACCTAACAATGACGGACATACTTACATTAACGAACTGATTGATAAAGGTGTTCGCCATTTTGTAGTGACGCACATTCCGGAAACAGTTACCGGCAAAGCCAACTTTTTAGTGGTGGAAAATACTTTGGATGCGTTGCAGAAATTTGCCGCTTACTACCGAAGTCTATTCGATTTCCCAATCATCGGCATTACCGGAAGCAACGGAAAAACCATCATTAAAGAATGGTTGAACTTTTTGCTGAGTCCGGATTACAACATTATTCGAAGTCCGAAAAGTTACAATTCGCAAGTCGGCGTACCCTTATCTATTTTAGGCATCAAAGAAAAACACAACCTCGGGATATTCGAGGCGGGTATTTCGACGATGCACGAGATGGAAAAACTGCAGAAAATCATTCGCCCGAC
>JBEBBH010000073.1:0-4113 GCA_041158485.1 Bacteroidota bacterium
CGAGTATGTCGTTAGTAGGATTGTTCAAACGGGTGTAGATGAATCCGGCTTCGGCCAAACCGAATAAATTGGCCGCATGGTCTGCATTGTTAAATACATACGAAGTAGTTTGGTAAATAGGTACCGCTCTGGTTCCTGCGTTTTTAGTTACGTCGTGGCCTGCATGTAAGGCTTTGGTTGCGAATTTTTGTGTGCTCATGATTTAGAAATTTAGATTATTAGATTATTTTAAAATTTTATTTTTAAAAGCCCTTCGACTGCGCTCAGGGTGACAAATTGGATTAAATAAAAAAAGTCCTTTTGGATGGCTTACCAAAAGGACTTTCAGGAGTATAAATATAAACTTCGATTACGTCTTTCGCTTTTGGTAATTGGGTGTACGAATACAACAACACATCATCATGTGCATCATACGACGGTGAATCATGGTATTTTGAAGGGTTGTTCTCATTTTGCTTTTTGTTTTAGTTGACCCTCTGACTGCGCTCAGGGTGAAAAATTATTTTTTTAAATAAAAAAACCTCTGCGGTTGTGCAGAGGTTTGATGGTTGTATTTTAAAAATTTAAAATTATGCCATAAGCGTCCTCTGCGGAGATTTCCACATCATGCGACACATATGACAAATTGTAAAATTCATTTTCGTTGATTTTGTATGGAGCAAACTTCTGAATGTTTTTTGACTTGACCAAACGGATTTTAAAAATTTAACATTTGAAATTTGCGGATATATATTTAAATACTACGTATTTAGATTTTTGAAAAAATCATAAAAAAAATAAAAAAAGCCAAATAGTTTTTTGTTTTCGAATTAGTCTTTATACATTTGCAACCGAAAATTGAGAGGAAAAATTTGAACTGATTGCAACCTCGTTAAAAAATGCTAAAGCAGAAACTCTCCTTTAGCTTTCACGGCAATCCCCTCATTTTTCGCAATATTTAATATTAAACTAAAACATAGTTATGGCTTATTTATTTACGTCGGAATCCGTTAGTGAAGGACATCCGGATAAGGTAGCTGACCAAATCAGTGATGCGTTAATTGACAACTTTTTAGCTTTTGATGCCGAGTCGAAAGTAGCTTGTGAAACTTTGGTAACTACCGGTCAGGTAATCTTGGCAGGAGAAGTAAAATCGAATACGTACTTGGATGTACAATCGATTGCCAGAGAAGTAATTCGCAAAATTGGTTACACCAAAAGTGAGTACATGTTTGAGGCAAATTCTTGTGGTGTTTTATCTGCGATTCACGAGCAATCAGCCGACATTAACCAAGGTGTTGACCGTGCCAGCAAAGAAGAGCAAGGTGCCGGCGACCAAGGAATGATGTTTGGTTACGCTACTAACGAAACCGACAATTACATGCCATTGGCTTTGGATTTATCTCATGCTTTGTTGCTTGAATTGGCAGCTATTCGCAGAGAAAACAATGAAATCACTTATTTGCGTCCGGACGCTAAATCGCAAGTAACTTTAGAATATTCAGACGACAACAAACCGGTTCGTATTGACGCTATTGTAATTTCTACGCAACACGATGATTTTGCAGATGAAGCTACGATGTTGGCTAAAATTAAAAGCGATTTGATTTCGATTTTGATTCCGAGAGTAAAAGCCAAATACCCTCAATACGCACATTTGTTTAACGACAATATTACGTACCACATTAACCCAACCGGAAAATTCGTTATTGGCGGACCACACGGTGATACCGGCTTAACCGGAAGAAAAATTATTGTGGATACTTACGGTGGAAAAGGTGCTCACGGTGGTGGTGCTTTCTCCGGAAAAGACCCATCTAAAGTAGACCGTTCAGCAGCTTATGCTACCCGTCACATCGCGAAAAACTTGGTAGCTGCCGGTTTGTGTGATGAGATATTGGTACAAGTATCATATGCGATTGGAGTGGCCAAACCAACTTCTATCAACGTGAATACTTACGGTACTGCCAAAGTAAACATGACTGACGGTGAAATCAGCAAAGTAGTGGAAACAATCTTTGATATGAGACCTTACTTTATTGAGCAACGTTTGAAATTGAGAAACCCTATTTACAGTGAAACTGCGGCTTACGGTCATATGGGAAGAACGCCTGAAACGGTAACCAAAAAGTTTAAATCACCAAACGGTGAAGACAAAACCGTAACGGTAGAATTGTTTACTTGGGAGAAATTAGATTTCGTTGATAAAGTAAAAGCAGCTTTCGGATTGTAATTCCTGAAACACTAAATAAAAAAATCCTGCCTTTGAGCAGGATTTTTTTATTATTCTTCTTTTATCTTGAAACAAAAGAAGCAAAAATTCAAGGCTTTGCCTCTTCGGCGGTCAAAACTATTTTCAATCCTAAATGAAAAGAACTCGCTTCACTCAAACAGCTTTTCATTTTACGGATTTTCAAATATTTGACACTCGCCTGCCAGAAGCTAAGGCCATAGCCCCGATGGAAGCGGCATCCTTTTGTTTTGTCATCCTGAGCTTGTCGAAGGACAAAACAAAAGATACAGCGTACAGCGGGAATCAGCTCCTATAAATTATACTTCATACTAAAGATAATGTATCTCGGTTGCACGCGGTATTGCGAGTTGCGGGTAGAAAACTGCGAGAAACTGTCGTCGTTAATCGAAGTGGTATTCAAAATATTGGTGGCCGATAATTTGTATTCCCAGTGGCTGTCTTTGGTTTTTTGATAGGTCAAACTGGCCGAAAGAAAATCGTATTCCTGATCTACCGTTTTGGCGTTGTTGTAATAATGGAAAAATTCATATTCGCTCACAAAGGAGAAGCTTTTGAGGAAGAAATAATCCAGTTTTACAGATGGACTGTCGGTGTAAAAAGTATCGTTCGGATATTGGTTTACCGTATAAGAATAGCCCAACTCAATGTTAGGTAATTGCTTAAAATTGGTTGACGCACTCAAGCGATAATTTTGGGTAAAACTTTCGGTATCGACTATATTTTCGGAACTGTTGATTGGATTAACTTGGATATTGTAGAATTTACTCCAATTGAAATTAGCGCTGAAATTGGCTTTGTAAAATTTAAGGAATGAGCGTCCGTAACGGGCATTGGCCGATAAATTTTCATCTCCGAAAGGCGAATTGAACGGCGAACCGATTTGGTTTACACCTTCGAACAAGGCTCGTGTTTTGATGGCTTCGGTAGTTCTGGTGTAATTGATATAGCCACCAAAGTTTTCAAAATTGAACATGTTGAATTTTTGGTAAGACAACGTATGGCTTTGGACTACCGAGTTTTCCAAATCGCGGTTTCCGGAAAACAAACTGCTGTAGCTGTTAAAAATGGTACCCACTGCGTAATTGTTGATGTTGGTAAAATTGTTGGTGATGCCGAAGTTATAGGTTAGTGTTTCCGATTTTTTTATTTGGTAAATCATTTGAAAATCGGGCAACAAACGAAACAGTTCCTGATTGACATCGGTACCTAATTGGGTATTGGTTAAGTTAAATCGGTGTAAAGTCACGCCCGGTGTAAAGGTAAATTTGCCCGTTAACCATTTGAAATGAAATCCTAAATACGTATCGTTGTAACGGTAGCTGACATCGTTATTATTTTCGGGCGCGTTTAATTCGTTGATTGTTCCATTGTCCAAACGTTGGTCGATAGCAGATTGCAAACTTTGGTAAACATAGGAATTGGCCAAGGTAAAATTCAGATTGGTTTTTGGCGTGAGCACATAATAATAATCCAAACGGCTGTCGAGTTTGTTGGTTTTGATGAAACGACTTTGAGTAATGTCGTTGCGGTTTTGTGTCGTGTTATACCCCGTAAAATCAAACGGTTGGAACTGTAAATTGGCGTTGTAAAGCGGATCTTCGTTTTGGTACAAATGTTGGGTTTCGAAAGCGAAAATATGCTTTTCTGTTGGCGTATAATAAAAACTCAAATTCTGATTGATGTTGACCGGATCTTGCTTTTTGGAAGTAAAAATACTTTCATTGGTATTGGTTCCGGTTAAGAAATTCGACACCTGACGATTGAGTTCGTTGTTTTCTCTTTGGGCTGAAATTCGGTTTAAAATATCGTAATCCAATTGGAAATTAGCATTGGGTTTGTACGTTGCGCTAAACTTGAACAATCCCAAATTATTTTTCTGA
>JBEBBH010000074.1:0-4281 GCA_041158485.1 Bacteroidota bacterium
AATAGCTTGTTGCGCTTTGCTTTGTTCCAAAAACAATTGTCCTAGCAACAAATAGGTATCGCCTACTCCGAATTTATCTTCTATGCTTTCAAAAGTTTGAATGGCATTATTCCAATGCGCAATAGCTTTTTCGGGTTGTTTCGTTGTCTTGAAATACAAACCGATATTGTTGTACCATTCGCCCAAAGCACGTGGATTCGGGTGTTGGTCTAAAGTCGATTTGGCTTTAGTATAGTATTCGAAAGCTTTCTCCGGATTGTTTTGCTTTAAATAGGCATTGGCAATGTTGGTGTACGTAATTCCTATATTCGGATCGGCTAATTTTTCTTGTATTTTTTGTGCCTTGACAAAATAGGCCAAGGCTTTAAAATCGGAGGCCACTGATTTATAAACGATACCGATATTGTTATACAATTTAGCGCATTTTTCTTCATCCCGAAGTTGCTCGTAAATTTTGACCGATTTAAGATAATACTGTAATGCTTGGGCATAATTACTCTGTTCCGAAAAGACAATCCCGATACTGCCCAAGGCTTTGGCCAAACCTTTTTGCTGTTCTTTATCTGTAGCTGTCGCAGCATTTTCAAACACATGCTGAGCATCAGTAAAATAGCGTAATGCTTTGGGATAGTCGCCTGAGATAATATGAGCGTTTCCTAAATTCAACAACGCATTTCCTTTGGCCAATTGGTAGTCTGTTTTCTGAGCCAAATCGAAAGCTTTTTGAGCATAAACCTTCATCGCTTTGGGATCAGAAGTCTTGTAAGCATCGGCTATAGCATTGAGCAATTGTGCCTTGTCGATGTCGTTTTTGGTTTTACCAAGCACTGTTATCAAGCTGTCAGCTTTGGTATTTTGGGCCGCAACCGAAAAAACGGCTGAACACCACAAAGCCACTATGAAAGGGTAAAGTTTTCTCATGATAATAAAGTCAATGCTATATAACAAATGTAAGATTTCCATTCGGAGGGAAAAACAGCAAATGAGTATTTACCGACTTTAGTTGAGAATTTGACAAAAAAAATCCCGAGCCAAAACTCGGGATTCTATATATTGGTTTAAAACAATATTAAGATAAAGCGGCTTTCACTTGATCGGCTGCCTCTTGGAATTGCACCGCTGATAAAATCGGCATTCCTGAATTGTCGATTAATTCTTTAGCAATTTCCGCGTTGGTTCCTTGTAAACGAACAATAATCGGCACTTTAATAGCATCGCCCATATTCTTGTAAGCATCAACAACACCTTGAGCTACACGGTCACAACGTACGATACCTCCAAAGATATTAATCAAAATAGCTTTTACGTTCGGATCTTTCAAGATGATACGGAAAGCTGTTTCAACACGTTTCGCATCGGCAGTTCCTCCAACGTCTAAGAAGTTAGCCGGTTCAAAACCTGCGTATTTGATTAAGTCCATAGTAGCCATCGCTAATCCGGCACCGTTTACCATACAACCTACCGTTCCGTCAAGGTCAACGTAGTTCAACCCAACTTCTTTCGCTTCCACTTCGATTGGATTTTCCTCACGAATGTCACGCATATCAGCATATTTTGGTTGTCTGTATAAAGCGTTGTCATCAATATTTACTTTGGCATCAACGGCCATAATTTTGTTGTCAGATGTTTTTAAAACCGGATTGATTTCAAACATAGAAGCATCAGAACCAATGTAAGCGTTGTACAAAGACTCAACGAACTTCACCATTTCTTTGAAAGCATTTCCGGAAAGCCCTAAATTGAAAGCAATTCTTCTGGCTTGAAAACCTTGCAATCCTACTGCAGGATCGATTTCTTCAGTAAAGATTAAATGTGGTGTATGCTCGGCTACTTCTTCAATATCCATTCCGCCTTCAGTTGAATACATAATCATGTTTCTTCCTTTGGCTCTGTTCAATAAAACCGACATGTAGAACTCTTGGGTTTCACTTTCTCCCGGATAGTAAACATCTTCAGCAATTAATACTTTGTGTACTTTTTTCCCTTCCGGTGGTGTTTGAGGTGTTTTCAACATCATTCCGATGATTTGCTCAGACAACTCTTCCACTTGTTGCAAGTTTTTGGCCAACTTAACGCCGCCGCCTTTTCCTCTTCCTCCGGCATGGATTTGCGCTTTAACAACGTGCCATCCTGTTCCGGTTTCTGCCGTTAACTGTTTGGCAGCTGCTACCGCTTCAACCGGGCTGTTAGCCACAATGCCGCGTTGTACTCTTACTCCGTAACTGGCTAAAATTTCTTTTCCTTGATATTCGTGAATGTTCATAATGAAGATTTTATTTGTGTTGCATTGCCGAAAATGAATTCAGCAAATGTGTGACAAAAGTAATTAATTAGTCTCAAACCAAAAAGAAATGTATATCAATTTAGTAGATTTAGTCTGGAAAAAACAATCCTACTTAAAAACAAGCTCAACCTATCCTGCTGTAGTATCGTTTTATACTACAAAGTTCCAACTTTATTTAACTGATTAGGATTTGATAATCCGAAGAAATACCATTGTAATCTGACCATCAAATCACTTAAAGAGTTGTTAACATGGCGTTTTTCTTTGGATTTGCGGGTTATGCAACTTAGTTTTGCACAAATTTACAACCCTTATGATACAAACAACAGATTTAGTAGCCCTTTCCCAAGAATTCGGGAATCCTTTGTATGTGTATGACGCTGAAAAAATCGAATTTCAGTACAAACGCTTAACGAATGCTTTTGCCAAGGTAGAAAAGCTTCGCATCAACTACGCTATGAAGGCCTTGTCTAATATTTCTGTTTTAAAGCTTTTGAAGAACTTGGGTTCGGGGTTAGACACCGTTTCCTTGCAAGAAGTACAATTAGGGTTGCACGCCGGTTTTACACCGGATAAAATCATCTTTACCCCGAACGGTGTGTCTTTTGAAGAAATTGAAGCCGTGGCAAAACTAGGGGTACAAATTAATATTGATAACTTATCCGTTTTGGAACATTTCGGAACCAAACACCCAACTGTGCCGGTTTGTATTCGTATCAATCCGCACGTAATGGCCGGTGGCAATGAAAATATTTCGGTAGGACACATCGACAGTAAATTCGGGATTTCCATTTACCAAATTCCGCATATTTTGCGCATAGTAGAAAACACTAAAATGCACATCAACGGAATTCACATGCACACCGGTTCAGACATTTTAGACATTGAAGTGTTTTTATATGCTGCTGAAATTTTGTTTGATGCCGCGAAACAATTCCAACAATTGGATTTCTTGGATTTCGGTTCCGGATTCAAAGTGCCTTACAAAAAAGGCGATATCGAAACCGATATTGAAGAATTGGGGAAAAAATTAACCAAACGCTTTTTGGCTTTTGAAAAAGAATACGGTCGCGAACTGACTTTAGCCTTTGAACCCGGAAAGTTTTTGGTTAGCGAAGCCGGTTACTTTTTGGCGACAGTGAATGTTATCAAACAAACGACTTCGACAGTTTTTGCCGGGATTGACACGGGTTTCAACCACCTAATCCGTCCGATGTTTTACGGTTCACAACACAGCATCGAAAACATTTCCAATCCTAAAGGCAAAGAGCGTTTTTACACTGTGGTAGGTTATATTTGTGAAACCGATACGTTTGCCAGCAACCGTCGCATAGCCGAAATTCACGAAGGCGACACCTTGTGTTTCAGAAATGCCGGCGCTTATTGTTTTTCGATGGCGTCCAACTATAATTCGCGCTACAAACCTGCCGAAGTTTTGTGGAAAGACGGTAAAGGTCATCTCATCCGTCAAAGAGAAACTTTTGAAGATTTACTGCAAAACCAAATTATGATTGAAGTATAAATGAAAACCCCGTCTCGTTACATAAAACGAGACGGGGTTTTTCATTTCAAATCTGTATCTTTTTATTATTTCCCTAACACTTCTTCCAGCACTTCACTTTCCGTAGCATTCGGCAATGTTATTTTGAGTTTTTTGGCCAAGGTTGGCGCAATTTGGGTGATTACTTTTTTGTTATAAGATTCACCACTTTTGATGTTCCAACCGTAAAAAATAAGCGGCACATTCGTATCATAAGCATACGGAGAGCCATGTGTTGCGCCGGTAGCAGAATATTCAACATAACCCGGTTTATACACAAAATACAAATCGCCGTTTTGCGTTGGATCGTAACCTTTAAAGACAAAACTTAACAGTATGTCATTGGCACCGGAAGTCAGGATTTCTTCTTCGGTATACACGCGCTTTACGTAGTTTTTGGTGTATAAGAAATCTTTAAAACTTTGTTTCACTTTGGCCAAGTCTAAACCTTTACTTT
>JBEBBH010000075.1:0-3491 GCA_041158485.1 Bacteroidota bacterium
CGCAAACGCGCTTCTGAGGCTTGGATGATGGCTTCGTATTTCGGCAAACCTTGTTCTCGGAGTTGGTTGGCAAATTCTACAATCAGAATCCCGTTTTTCGTGACCAATCCAATCAACATTACCGTTCCGATTTGGCTGAAAATGTTCCAAGTTTGGCCAAACAGCCACAAGGAAAATAAAGCTCCGGCGACTGCCATCGGTACTGTTAAAATGATAATAAACGGATCGACAAAACTTTCAAACTGCGCTGCTAAAATCAAATAAATCAGCAATAATGCCAAGCCGAAGGCAAAAGAGGTATTCGAACTACTTTCCACAAAATCGCGTGATTCTCCGCCTAAATCGGTGGTAAAACTATCGTCCAGCACTTTCGCTTTAATTTCGTCCATGGCTTCAATTCCGTCACCCATACTTTTGCCCGGTGCTAGTCCGGCGAAAACGGTGGCCGACATATAACGGTTGTTGTGGAATAACTGTGGCGGATTGCTTTGTTCTTCTACGGTAACCACATTGTCGAGTTGGATGAGTTCGCCTTTGTTGTTTTTGACAAACATCGAAGTCAAATCCAACGGTTCGTCGCGGTCTTTTTCGTCAAATTGACCAATCACTTGGTATTGCTTACCGTTTTGCATGTAATAACCGAATCGTTGTCCGCTCAATGACAATTGCAAGGTTTGTGCGACATCTAAAACAGATATGCCCATACTCTCGGCTTTTTCACGATCGATGGTTACATTGATTTCGGGTTTGTTGAATTTCAAGTTAACGTCAACGGTGGAAAACACTTCGCTTTTATTGGCTTCTTCCATAAACTGCGGAATCTTTTCACGCAATTTCTCGAAGTTTGGCGCCTGAATAATGTACTGTATCGGCAAACCACCACGACGGTTTACGGCTATGGTTGGTTGTTCCGATATGGTGACTTTGGCTTCCGTATATTTTTTGGTCCATTTGGTAAAATCGTCTGCAATTTCTTTTTGCGAACGTTCACGGTCTTCCGGATTTTTGAGTGCCAAACGAATTCGGCCCGTATTTACCGATGATGATAAAAAGCCGGGCGAAGTAATTACTAAAGCGATTTTTTTCTCCGGAATACTGTCGTTCATCAATTTGGACATGTCTTCCATGAATCGGTCGGTATAATCAAAAGTAGCACCTTCCGGCGTGGTTACACTCACAATCACCAAACTTCTGTCGTCGTAAGGCGCTGTTTCTTTGGGTAATATGTTGAAGAACAAAGCAATCAATCCGAAACAAACGATTACAATAGGGAAGCTCATCCATTTTCTTCGCATAAAACCTTCTAAAGCTGAAGCGTAACCTTTATTTAAACTCTGAAAATACGGTTCGGTAAAAGTGTAGAATTTGGTTTTCTTTTGCTCGCCGCCTTTCATCAAATAGGCGTTCAGCATTGGTGTTAACGTAAGCGATACAAAGGCCGAAACCAATACTGCCGCCCCAATGACGACGCCGAATTCTCGGAACAATCGACCCACAAATCCTTCCAAAAAGATAATTGGTAAAAACACGGCAGCCAAAGTGATGGAAATCGAAATGACAGCAAAGAAAATTTCGTTGGAACCTTTAATCGCAGCTTCTATAGGCGACATGCCTTCTTCCACTTTTTTAAAGATGTTTTCGGTCACTACAATTCCGTCATCTACTACCAAACCGGTCGCTAAAACGATGGCCAGAAGCGTCAGTACGTTTACCGAAAAGCCACACAAATACATGATGAAGAATGTGGCAATCAACGATACCGGAATGTCAATCAGCGGACGGAAGGCAATCGACCAATCGCGGAAGAATAAAAAGATAATTAAAATCACCAAAATCACAGAAATCAGTAATGTTTCGGCGACTTCCACTATCGATTTTTTAATGAAAACCGTATTGTCCAAAGCCACATTGAGTTTGATGTCTTTCGGCAAATCTTTTTGGAAACCTTCGTATTGTTTGTAAAACTCTTCGGCTATCGCCAAATAATTGGTTCCCGGTTGCGGAACTATCGCTAAAGCCACCATCGATTGGTCGTTGGCTTTGAATTGGGTTTCTAAGTTTTCCGGACCTAATTCGGCGCGACCTACATCACTCAAACGCACAATTTTGTCGTTGTTGGCTATAATGATGATATTGTTGAATTCGGTTTCGTTGGATAAATTTCCCAACGTTTTTACGGTGAGTTCGGTATTCGCACCCGTTAATTTACCCGAAGGCAATTCGACGTTTTGTTTCTCCAAAGCCATTCTGACATCAGAAACGGTAACGCCGTAGGCATTCAGTTTTACAGGATCGAGCCAGATTCGCATGGCGTATCGCTTTTGTCCCCAAATTTGCACACCGCTCACGCCTGGTATGGTTTGCAAACGTTCGGCGATAACATTTTCAGCATAATCGCTCAGTTCCAATACGCTTTTGGTGTCGCTTTGCACTGTCATCGAAATAATCGCATCCGAATCTGCATCCGCTTTCGAAACTACCGGCGGCGCATCGATATCTTGCGGCAAACTTCGAATGGCTTGTGAGACTTTGTCGCGGACATCATTCGCGGCTTCTTCCAGATTTTTTTCGAGTTTGAATTCGATGGTAATATTACTCGACCCTTGGTTGCTGGAAGACGTAATGTTTCGAATACCGTCGATAGAGTTGATGGCTTTTTCGAGCGGTTCGGTGATTTGTGATTCTATGATATCGGCATTGGCTCCGGTATAATTGGTTCGCACAGAAATTTGCGCCGGGTCAATCGACGGAAATTCGCGTACGCCCAAATAGCTGTAACCGATGATGCCGAAAAGGATAATCAGCAAATTGATAACAATGGTAAAAACCGGTCGCTTAATGCTTATAGTGGATAAACTCATATTGATTTCAGATTTTAGATTTCAGATTTTAGATTATTGAAAGGATTTAAAAATCTTAAATCATCATTCGTTAATCATAAATCTTAAATCATTTTGTTTTTACTATAATGTCGGCTTCGTCTTTTAACGACATCACGCCCGATGTCAATACCGTATCTCCGATTTTTAGCCCGGAAGTAATGACTACAGCTTTATCGGTACGCGTTAAGGTTTCAACTTTAACTTCTTTGGCTTTACCATTGTTGGCGATGAATACTTTTTTGCCGTCTTGAACCGGCACAATCGCTTCCGTAGGAATGATGATAGCGTCTTTGATGTTTTTCAACGGTAATTCGATGTTGGCAAAAGTACCCGGCAATAATTTACCGTTCGAATTGTCGGTTAACGCTCTGATTTGTAACGTACGAGTTGTCGCTTCGATAGCCGGCTCCAAAGCATAAATTTTGGCTGTAAAGGTCTCTTTTACATTCGGAACCGTAAACGTTATGGTGTTGTTTTTACTGATTTCTGTAGCGTATTTTTCCGGTATGGAGAAAGTAATTTTCAACGGATTGGTACTGACTAACTTTGCGATGAGCGTGGCAGGCGTAACGTAAGTTCCGGGTGAAATACTGCGCAAACCAATTTTTC
>JBEBBH010000076.1:0-11489 GCA_041158485.1 Bacteroidota bacterium
AATCATAAATCTCAAATCCCTTGTTAGAATTCCTGTTTTCCCAATATAAAGAAGCTTCCACTACGCAAATTGTCTTGGAGTTTTTGGTGTTTGTGTTTGGTATTGCCAGTGTGGTGTTAGCTAAAAAAGAAAATATTTGGGTGTATCCAACCGGTTTGATAGCGACTGTAATAACCACTTATTTATTGTATCAAGCCAAGTATTTCGGCGATATGACAATGAACGCTTATTATTCTTTAATGAGTCTTTACGGGTGGTACAAATGGACAGCAAAAACAAATGAACCCGCAGTCAAAATCACTAGAACCAACTCCCGCGAAAAACTTATCGGTTTAGGATTGTTTGCACTCACCATAGGTATCACTTATATGGTTTACAAGTTTTTTGATTACAAACTTGAAATTCCTAATTATATTGATATTTTTACATCCGGCCTTTTTTTTACAGCGATGTGGTATATGGCGCTTAAAAAAATAGAAAATTGGACGTTGTGGATTATTGGGGATTGCATCGTTGTGCCGTTGTTTGCCTATAGAGGCTTGGGAATGTTATCGCTTCAATACTTCATTTTCACAATTTTGGCCGTTTACGGATACTTGGAATGGAAGAAAATTATACAAGAAAAGAAAGTTTAGCTAAAAATTACGGATTAAGCGAGGCCGACTTTGAGCAAATCAAAGCGAAGGGCATTTCTTTGGATAAAATTGAAACCGAATTATTGCTCTTTAAATCCGGAATTCCTAAGATATATATAGAAAGACCGGCCACTTTAGGAGACGGAATCGTAAAACTAACTACTGAACAATTTCAATCATACGCCCATAGTTTCGATGCAAACAAAACCGCGCTGAAGTTAAAAAAGTTCGTTCCGGCCTCTGGTGCTGCCAGCCGAATGTTCAAATTTTTGAATGAGTTTCTAAACGATTTCGACCACGAAAATGAAACCATTAACGCTTATATCAACCGAAAAAAGGACAAAAACTTGCCCATTTTTCTGGCCGGAATTGAAAAGTTTCCGTTCTACGAAGAAATCAAATCTGTAGTAAAACAGTTGTATCCTGATTACTATTCTTTAGAAAGTCACGAAAAGAGTTATCGCTTTATCAAATTGATGCTTTCCAATGAACATTTCGATTTTGCCAACAAACCTAAAGGCGTACTCGATTTTCATAAATACCCAACACATGTTGCTACTCCGGTCGAAGAACACCTGAATGAATGTGCATTTTATGCTGCTTCAAATTCGGTTTCCCATTTGCATTTTACAGTTTCAGAAAACCATCAAAACCTATTCTCTACCATTATTGATAAGGTTAAGGATAAAGTAGAAAGTAAGACGGATACCAAAGTCCACATTGGCTATTCTTATCAGGACCAAAGCACAGATACTATAGCCGTTGATATGAACAACCGACCTTTTCGCAACGAGCAAAACGAATTGGTTTTCCGTCCCGGTGGTCATGGCGCGTTGATTAATAATCTAAATGAGCTTGAAGCGGATGTCATTTTTATTAAAAATATCGATAACGTCATCCAAAATCACATACACGAAATTACCTTGTATAAAAAAGGCTTAGCCGGGATTTTACTCGAATTACAACAAAAAGTTTTCGAGATTCTGAACGCAATCGACAGCCGTTCCATAGGTGAAAATGACACTGAGGAAATCATCCGTTTTATGCAGCAACAACTCAATATTGATGTGTTGGACGATTTCTACAAATACACACTCGAAAACAAAATCGATTTTATCAAAAACAAGCTCAACCGTCCTATACGCGTTTGTGGCATGGTAAAGAATGAAGGCGAACCCGGCGGCGGACCGTTTTGGGTGAGAAGTTTTAAAGGCAATGTGTCCTTACAAATTGTGGAAAGTTCACAGGTTGACACCCACAATTCAGAACAGTCGAGTATCTTGTCAAAAGCTACGCATTTCAATCCGGTGGATTTGGTTTGCGCTACTAAAAATTACCAAGGGCAAAAATTTGATTTGACCCAATTTGTCGACCAAAGTACCGGTTTTATCGTGCACAAAAATAACAAGGGTATAGACTTAAAAGGCTATGAGCTACCCGGACTTTGGAATGGCGCCATGGCCAAGTGGATTACCGTTTTTGTCGAAGTGCCATTGGTGACTTTTAATCCGGTAAAAACAGTAAACGACTTATTGAAACCGGCTCATCAACCGCAATATGAAAACTGAGACAATGTTAACCGAACTGCAATTTAAAGCAGTCAGAAGTTCGGGAGCAGGCGGGCAAAATGTAAACAAAGTGTCTTCAAAAGTAATGCTGTCTTTTGATGTTAAAAATTCGCATGCACTAACTGATGAGGAAAAGGTCTTGCTGACCTCTAAACTAGCATCCAAACTAACTTCGGAACAAGTACTTATCCTTAGTTGCGACGAAGACCGAAGCCAACTCAAAAATAAAACCATTGTCACCAAACGATTTTTGGAACTCCTCAAAACGGCCTTAATCGTTCCCAAAAAGAGAAAACCAACTCAAATTCCGCGCGCTGTGATAGAAAAGCGCATCAAAGCCAAACGCAACCTCTCGGAAATTAAACAAAACAGACGTAAGCCGAAATTCTAAAACTCATAATTCATAATTTACAATTCATAATTTACAATTTATAATTATCTTTGCTTCGTCTCAAAGGGGTGCTCTAAATAACGAGCTGAGATCATACCCAACGAACTTAGAACAGGTAATGCTGTTTAAGGAATTGACGAAAAACTAAAGTGCACGTTAGTCGTACGTCAGGAGTATCAATTTTATTTATAAACCAAGAATAATTGCCCCTTTTATTCGTAATAATTTACGAATGAAAACTTTATTCACAACAAAAAGTACGAAGTACAAAACACGAAGTACGAAAGCCGTATTCATTACCGCTTTTTGCTTTTTGCCTGCAGTTGGCTTTACACAAGAAATAACTAAAGACACGACAAAAGTCAACGCACTCGACGAAGTAACGGTGTCTGCCGTTCGGGCCAAAGGCAAAAATCCGGTCACTTTTACCAATCTCTCCAAAAAGGAAATCGCACCCCGAAATCTCGGCCAAGATATTCCTGTTTTACTTAATTACCTGCCGTCGGTAGTCACTACAACCGATGCCGGGAACGGAGTAGGCTACACTTACATGCGGGTTCGCGGGGCCGATGGTTCGAGAATCAACGTAACGCTGAATGGAATTCCGTTTAACGACAGCGAAAGTCAGGGCACCTTTTTTGTCAACTTACCCGATTTTGCTTCTTCGTTGGAAAGCGTTCAGTTGCAACGTGGTGTCGGGTTGTCTACCAACGGTGCCGGTGCTTTTGGTGCCAGTTTGAATATGCAAACCAAATCTTATCAGGAAAAGGCGTATGCCGAAATTGCCAATTCCGGCGGAAGTTTCGGAACACGCAAACATACTTTGGCTTTCGGGACGGGATTGCATAATAATTTTGAACTCAACGCGCGTTTGTCCAATATTGCTTCCGATGGGTTTATCGACCGTGCTTCTTCTAACTTATTCGGTTATTTTTTCAATGTCAATTATGTGACCGAAAAGACCTTGATTAAAGCGATAGCCTTCGGCGGTAAAGAGAAAACTTATCAGGCTTGGTACGGCATAGAAGATCCTGAAAAATTGAGAAATGACAGAACTTTTAATCCGGCCGGAATGTATTTTGATGAGAATGGCAACATGCAATTCTATGATGATGAAACCGACAATTACGCACAAAATCATTTCCAGTTGCATTGGTCTCAAAAATGGTCTGACAAATGGGTTTCTAACGCTGCGTTGCATTATACCATCGGAAAAGGCTATTTCGAACAATACCGAGAAGATGAAACGCTGGCTGATTACAACTTGCCCGATTTTCAAGCCAATGCCGTATCCGATTTGGTACGAAAAAGATGGTTGGACAACGATTTTTTCGGGGCTGTTTTCTCAATCAATTACAAAACGCCTAAAACCGATGTGATGTTCGGCGGCGCGGTCAATCGCTATTTGGGGGATCATTTCGGAGAAGTGGTGTGGACACAATATTATGTGCCTGCAGCCAATCGTTATTACAACAATATCGGTAACAAAGACGATGTGAATGTGTATGCTAAAGCATCGCAACAATTCGGGAAGTTCAATGTTTTTGCCGATTTGCAATACCGTATGGTGTTTTATGAAGCTACGAGTTTTCGCTTTGATGACGTGAATGATACCTTCCGATTTTTTAATCCGAAATTGGGATTGAATTTCGATTTTAACGATAAACATTCCTTTTACGGTTATTTCGGAGTGGCCAACAAAGAACCGCGTCGAGACGATTACGAAAACGGCAGTACCAAACCGGAGCGCTTGTTTGACTACGAATTGGGTTGGAAGTACCAATCGAAAAAGGTAAACATTTCGGCCAACGCTTTCTACATGAACTACCAAAATCAATTGGTGTTAACCGGAGCGTTGAACGATGTAGGTTCGCCTATTTTTACCAACAGCGGAAAAAGCTACCGCATAGGGTTGGAAGTAGAATCCGTAATCGCTTTAACCGATAAATGGATAGTGAATCCGAATGTTACGTTCAGTCAGAATAAAAACCGTGACTTCTTTTTCCAAAGAGACGGCCTATTGCAAAATTTAGGCAATACCAATATTGCTTTTTCTCCGGATTGGGTTGTTGGTAACCGAATAACGTATAAACCTTTAAAAGAGATGCAAGTTTCATTGCTTTCTAAATTTGTAAGCGATCAATACATGGGTAATATCGATTCTGAACGCTCTAAACTCGACGCTTATTTTGTAAATGATTTGAATGTTTCTTACGAATGGAAAATCAATAAAGGGGTAAAGTCAATTGTGTTTTCAGCTTTAGTCAATAACCTGTTCAATTTGGAATACGAATCCAACGGGTATTTTTACACTTACGATGACGATTGGACCACGCCCGGAAGCGTTACTACTATTGAAGGCGCGGGGTTTTATCCGCAAGCCGGAATCAATTTCCTCGCCGGAGCTACTTTAAAACTATAAATAAAAAGCCGAACGATTTGTTCGGCTTTTTTTAATTGGTTATAATCAGCGTATTGCCATTAATACTTACCCGATAAGGTTTCATAGGATATTGTTGTCCCGATCCTAATCCGGTGTACAAGCTGTAAAAACTGTCGTCACAATTGCACTCGGCATTGGTGTTGCCTTGCGCTACAGTCATAGGTTCGGCGCAAATATTGAATGCCTGATTCGGACAGGCCAAATCGAAAGCATTATAGCCACTGCCGGTATTAAAAACCACTATGCCTCGCGCACCCTGACTGTAATCTAAAACCCTGTTTCCCGGGAATTGTAAGTTGGTGTAACCCGGCAAGTTCATGTTGATTTGCAAGTTCACTTGATAATTCGGGATATTCGGATTATTGTAATTCACCGAACCACCATCACAACTCAAGGTCAAGCCTACTAAAAACAGAAGGAGTATCTTTTTCATATAAATTTTAGGTTTCCTATAGCGAAACAAATTTAATTTAATTAACTTTGACAAACGTTATCCAACGTAAACAAATTTGAAATAAGTATCAAAATACTATCTTTGCAAAAAGAAATCCCGTTCCGATGGGATTTTTTCTATTTATATAAATGATGAAATTATGAGTACAGTATCGTATTACACCGCAGAAGGATTAAAAAAATTAAAAGACGAATTAGACCAACTTAAAAGTATAGAACGACCTAAAGCTTCACAAGCTATAGCTGAAGCCAGAGATAAAGGTGATTTATCTGAGAATGCAGAATATGACGCCGCCAAAGAAGCACAAGGCCTTTTGGAAATGCGCATTGCCAAGATGGAAGAACTTTATGCGAATGCACGATTGATTGACGAGTCGCAATTGGACTTGTCTAAAGCCTTAGTGTTATCTAAAGTAAAAATTAAAAACCAAGCCAACGGCATGGAAATGAAATATACTTTGGTAGCCGAGAGTGAAGCCGATTTGAAATCCGGAAAGATTTCGGTAACTTCTCCAATCGGAAAAGGATTGCTAGGGAAGAAGGTTGGTGAAATTGCTGAAATCAGCGTGCCCAACGGAAAATTGAACTTCGAGATTTTAGAAATAACCAGAGATTAACATGAGTTCTATCTTCACCAAAATCGTTAACGGGGAAATTCCGGCCTACAAAATTGCCGAGGACGACCGCTATTTGGCCTTTTTAGACGTTAATCCGAATGCCAAAGGACACACGCTTTGTATTCCTAAAGAAGAAATCAATAAGATTTTTGATATGGAAGAAGATCATTATTTGGGTCTGATGCAGTTTGCCCGAAAAGTGGCCAAAGCCATCGAGAAAACCGTTCCTTGCAAACGAATTGGTGTAGCCGTTGTTGGTTTAGAAGTGCCGCACGTTCACGTTCATTTGATTCCGCTACACGATATGGATGACATGCGCTTCCAACGAAAAGTGACTTTAACCAAAGATGAGTTCGAAACCTTAGCGCAACAAATACAAGAACAACTGTAAATTACTTAAAGATAAAAATCTAAACCCTGCTATTCTTTTGGCAGGGTTTTTTATAGGGCTTTGTAATGAAACATTTTTTAATAATAGCATTGCTTTTTTGGATGACTTTGGGTTTTGGTCAACCCCCGAATCCTTATGCACAAACAGATGCTAAAATGAGCCAGATTCCGGCCGATTTAACCTTAAGTGCTGCCGGCATTGCGCGGTATATCGATACCAACTTTAAAACGACTTCAGAGCGCATCAGAGCACTTTACTATTGGACAGCATCAAACATTGTTTATGATGTTCCGAATATGTTTGAACCCAATCAATTGGATTCGCCTGAGGAAAAGATTGACAAAGCCTTGCGCACTCGAAAAGGCGTTTGCATTCATTATGCAGAAGTGTTTAGAGAAATTGCCAATTTACTGGATATTCACACGGTAATAGTTTCGGGCTATACTAAGCAAGCCGGAATAGTATCGCCCATTTCTCATGCTTGGTGTGCTGCTAAAATCGATGGGCAATGGTACCTTTTTGATCCCACTTGGGGCGCCGGTTATGTCGATAAGCAAAAATTTGTCAAGAAGTTGAATAATGCGTATTTCAAAGTCGTACCTCAAAAGATGATTAACTCCCATATGCCGTTCGATTATTTATGGCAATTTCTCAATTCGCCATGGAACAATCAGGAGTTTTATGACGGGAAAGAAATGCCCAACAAGCCCAAAAAGAACTTCGATTATATGACGGAAATTGCACGTTATGAAAAGTTATCCGAAAACGAACAGACCTTTGAGGAAGCAGCGAGAGTAGAGGAAAGCGGTTTGAAAAATGCTTTAATTGTGCAGTATCATAAAATGCTGAAAGGGAATTTTACGGTACTGACTGCCAATAAAAATATCGATCGATTGAATGAACTGGTTACCAAATACAACGAAGCCATTGTTTATTTTAACGACTATATGATGTACAGGCAACGTCAGTTTAAACCGGCAATGACTGACGAGGAGTTAAAAGCCATGTTCCAAACCGTAAAAGATAAGTTTTTGTACTGTAACGATGAGGTATATAAAATTGGTTCAGTTGGAAGTCAGAATGCGGCCATGTTTTCCGATTTAAAGAAAAATATCAGCAGTAATTTGAGTGCATTAGAAAAGCAAGAGGCTTTTTTAAACGACTATTTGAGCAAAACCAAAATAGGCAGAAAACTCATGCTTTCCGGTCGTGGATAATTGGTATTAAGCCGTTTTTTTAAATGCAATCTGCATGGTTGTGCCCTTGCCGATTTCAGAGTGTAATACCTTGATTTTCCCTTTGTGGTATTCTTCAACAATTCTCTTAGTGAGTGACAAACCCAATCCCCAACCTCTTTTTTTGGTGGTAAAACCCGGTTCGAACACACTGGTAAACTGTTTTTTCGGGATGCCTTTTCCGGTATCAGTCACTAAAATTTTCACCCATTGGTCGTCGTTTTCAATTACGACCGAGAGTTGGCCGCGTCCTTTCATGGCGTCGATGGCGTTTTTAACTAAATTTTCAATCGTCCAACTGTGTAGCGCCGGATTCAACGACACCATAATCGGTTTTTTGGGTGCTTTAAAACTAAATTCAACTTGGCTGGAGAATCTCGATTTGAGATAGTCGAAAGATTGTTCGGTTTCGGTTATGATATTGCTTTCTTCTAAAATGGGTTCGGAGCCGATTTTAGAAAAACGATCGGTTATGGTTTGCAAACGCGTGATGTCTTTCTCAATTTCGGTCACCATAACCGGATCGACATTGTTGGCTTTCATAATTTCGAGCCAACCGATTAAGGAAGACAAAGGCGTGCCGATTTGATGTGCGGTTTCTTTAGCCATTCCGGCCCAAAGTTTGTTTTGCGTGGCCATTTTGGTACTGCGGTAAAAGTTGTATACCACGGCGGCGAATAAGAAAATAATCAGCAATAAGGCAATCGGGTAGTACTTGAGTTTGTTGAGCAACGACGAATTACCATAGTATAGTTTCCAAAACTTACCAGGATTGTACTCGATAACGATAGGATTGTTTTCTTTCTTAAGTTTTTCTAGGTAATCCTTGAGCTTGACTTTGTCGTTGGCAATATCATCTTCAATGTTGACGTGATTGATGATTTGGTTTTTCTCGGTAAGGATGAGCGGAATGGTTTTGTTGTTGCTCATGATTAAGCTGGGCAGTTCGATATCGCCGGTTTCCGGGTCGGCATTGTTGAAGGCCTTTAAACTCTGTGCCCAAAGTTCCATTTTGATGCGCTCTTCGTTTTTAAAGATTTGGAAGAAGGTGTACGTATTCCACAGAATTAAAGACACAATAACAAAGGAAGTCACTATGATAATCCAACGCGTAATGTTTCTTCTTTCGGAAAACTGCATGCTAAATTTTTTATAAATATAGACAAAAGCGTCAAAAGTGCAAGACGATTTTGGTTTAGCCCTGATTGCCGTGGAAATCCTTTTGGATTATCCTGAAGCGAAGCGGAAGGAAAATACAATAAGATTGCAACAGAAAGCAGGAATACGGACCGCAAGAATACCCTCTCGTCCTAAAAGACGAGATCGCTCCTTAAATCAATTAAAATTGTATTTTTGGGAAAATTAAAATCTATGCTCAGTTTCGAACCTCATACGCTTTCACCGGCGCAGTTACAAGGCTATTTGCAAAGTGCTGTGGCGCCGCGACCGATTGCTTTTGCCAGTACGGTTGATGCCAACGGAAATCCTAATTTGTCGCCGTTCAGTTTTTTTAATGTGTTTAGTTCCAATCCGCCGATACTGGTTTTTTCGCCGGCGAGACGCGTGAGAAACAACACCACTAAACACACTTTAGAAAATTGTGAAGCTACCAAAGAAGTAGTGATTAACGTGGTGAATTATGATATTGTACAACAAATGTCGCTGTCGAGTACCGAATATCCCGATGGTGTGAACGAGTTTGTTAAATCGGGTTTGACGATGCTGCCTTCGGATATGGTGAAGCCGTTTCGCGTAGCGGAAAGTCCGGTACAAATGGAGTGTAAAGTCAACCAAATTATCGCTTTGGGGAATCAAGGTGGTGCCGGGAATTTGATCATTTGTGAAGTGGTGAAAATCCACATTAACGAAAGTGTTTTAGACGACAAAGGCGCGATTGACCAAAGTAAAATTGACTTGGTTTCAAGGCTTGGCGGCAATTGGTATTCACGTTCCAATGCCGGTTTGTTTGAAGTGGAGAAACCCTTGGTAACCTTAGGAATAGGCGTGGATGCGATACCTGATTTTATTAAAAAAAGTCCGATTTTCGATGGGAATGATTTGGGAAAATTAGGAAACGTAGAAGCCTTGCCAACGGAAGAAGAAATTGCTATATTTGTACAACAGAATTTTGCTGTAAAAGGCGTTTTGAGTTCCGATGACGAGCAAAAAATCCACCAAAAAGCAAAAGAATATTTGAATAACAACGAAGTGCTTTCGGCTTGGAAAGTGCTTTTAGCAAAACATTAATTATGGAAGTTACCGGAAAAATTAGAGTGATTAATCCTGAGCAACAAGTGAGTGCCAGTTTTAGAAAAAGAGAATTAGTTGTGGCTACAGAAGAGCAGTATCCGCAGTTTATCAGCATCAATTTTGTGCAAGATAAATGCGATTTATTGAACAGCTATAATGTGGGAGAAGCGGTAAAAGTTTCCATCAACTTAAGAGGAAGAGAGTGGGTAAATCCGCAAGGAGAAACCAAGTATTTCAACGATATTCAAGGTTGGAGAATTGAGAGAATGCAAGCAGAAGCTCCGGCTGCTGCTCCGGCTGCTATGGCACCAATGCCACCGGCAGAAGCTTTTGCTCCGGCCACCAACTTTAATGAAGAAGAGCACGACGATTTGCCGTTCTAATGTAGAACCTAAATCGTTTGTTGTGGAAGTCAGAAGTTAGAATTAGGTTCTAATTTCTGGCTTTTTTGTAAAATTACACTTCAAACTTAGTACTTTCAAATGTATTTTCTAACCAAAGATTTATATTTTCCACCGGTAGACGAAGCCACCTATGAAGGCATTTTGGCTATAGGCGGTGATTTGTCGACCGAGCGTTTGCTTTTGGCGTATCGCAACGGCATTTTTCCTTGGTTTAATGAAGACGAACCCATACTGTGGTGGTCGCCACCGGAACGTATGGTAGTAGTGCCACAGTTGTATAAGGTGTCAAAGAGCATTCGGAATTTATTGAATCGAAAACAGTTTGACGTTACGTTTAACCAAGATTTTACATCAGTTATCCGCAACTGCCAACAAATAACACGCAAAGGACAAGACGGTACTTGGATAACGGAAGATATTATTACTTCATACACTAAACTGCACCAAATGGGTTTGGCAAAATCTGTTGAAGTTTGGCAAAACGGTGAATTGGTAGGCGGTTTGTACGGCGTGGATTTGGGTCATATTTTTTGTGGTGAAAGTATGTTTTCTAAAGTGTCGAATGCGAGTAAGATTGCGTTTGTGACTTTAGTGCAATACTTGAAAGACCACAACTATAAATTACTCGATTGCCAAATTCACAATGAGTATTTGGAACAATTGGGTGCGTTTGAGATTTCGAGGGAGACTTTTATTAAGGTGTTGAAGAGTTAGTCATCAGTCTCAGTCACAGTTTACAGTTTTCTCTCGATTGCGACTGCAAACTATTGTCGCTTCCAGCAATCTTCCACATGATCATTAACCATTCCTGTGGCTTGCATGTGTGCGTAGACTACGGTTGACCCTACAAACTTAAATCCGCGTTTTTTTAAATCTTTACTAATCGTATCCGAAAGCGGCGTAGTAGCCGGCACATCGGCTAATGTTTTGGGTTGGTTGTCGATGGGTTTTCCGTTGGTGAAACTCCAAATATAATTTGAGAAACTGCCGAATTCTTGCTGCACTTTCATAAAGGCTATGGCGTTGGCAATCGTACCTTGAATTTTGAGTCGATTGCGAATAATGCCGGCATCTTTCATTAAGTTTTCGACTTCATAGGCAT
>JBEBBH010000077.1:0-5647 GCA_041158485.1 Bacteroidota bacterium
GATCTTCAATCCAAGCACCGGAGCTTATAAAGGCGTTGGCGGATTCCATGCTATATACAATGTATTCCCGGACAGTTGGAGTTGGGAAGTGTTTTGGGGCATCACCGCTTTGTTGTCAATCATGTTGGGTGTAATGAATTTATTACCGATTCCGGCCTTAGATGGTGGTCATGTGATGTTCTTATTGTACGAAATGATTTCCGGCAAAAAACCAAGCGATAAGTTTATGGAAAAAGCGCAATTGGTTGGCTTTGTTTTACTTATTACATTATTGTTGTTTGCTAACGGAAACGACATTTACAAAGCGATAGTCGGCAAGTAATTTTTTTTGAAATTTTATTCATTTTTATTTGCAAAAAATAAAATTCGTTCTATCTTTGCAACCGCTTAAAAGATATAACATCTTCCTCCTTAGCTCAGTTGGTTAGAGCATCTGACTGTTAATCAGAGGGTCCTTGGTTCGAGCCCAAGAGGGGGAGCAGAATGAAACCCGATACGAAAGTATCGGGTTTTTTTATTTCTCAGTTGGGATAAAAAATTTATTTCAAGAAAACTGATTAGCAAAGCAAGTGTTTTCGCGCCAAGTTTCTTGATTCATTTTTTATTTTTTGGAGTGGTATTTTTCTAATGTTTCTCCAACTATATACCCATTGATTAGAAGCGGTAAAGTATCAGAAGCCGTTTCAAAAAAGGGAGTTTTCTTCATCTCAATCTCGAGATCCAATTCTTTTTTTGATAAATAATGCTTGGCTACATCAAGATAGGTTCCGTTCATTAAATGTTTAAATTCATGTTGAAAAATTACAGCGGCAAATCCCTCAAGTCTACCACTTATGATCTCTCCTTTTTCGTTTTGACATTGGTATTCAATCCATTCATAAGTGGCTACATTACCTCTTTTTTCCCCATCAGCACTCAAACAGCCATGCCAAAAGTTTTTCTTTGTTGAGGATACTTTAGTGATAATGGGATTGATAAATATTTGTTTTTGTACTGGACCCAAAATTTTGTATCGTGGATTGTCCGATTTTGCTTCTATTATAAATACTTGCAATCGTTTACCCATTTGATTGGCGGCAATGCCAACCCCTGATTTTTGTACCATCAAGTTGTACATATTGTCTATTAATTCATGTAAGGCGGGTGAATTAAATTCTTGACCCGTTATCCTTCTGGGAGGCAAATACAATGCGCTTTTTTCTCTTCCTTTTTGAGTTGCAGGAATTTGTTGCAGTATTTCCAATTTGTCTTTTTGAACATTTAATGTAAGCGATTGGTCAATGGTTTTGCAGCTTTTTAAACCCATAGTGGTACTTAAAGTTAAAATGATTATACAAATTGATTTACGTTGTGATTGATTCTTTTTTACCATAATTTATGCGGTGCTTTTTACTATTTAATGCTGTTGTGTGGTCGCCTGTAGTGACCTGATTTATTTTTTATGCATCAATTCCATCACTATAGAACCAACCTCTAACACAGCTTCTTCCGGTAAATAAGCTGTGTCACTGATGCCCGAAATGACTCGTGTAATGTCGTGATCAACTTTACCGCGATAGTTCCAAATTGAAGCTGTTGCGACAGTAATATAGACTGAAAAGTTACGGTGTATGGTTCCCGGTCTTTCGCCTATAATATGAAGGATACAATGTTTGCGCGTTGTGTCTTTACCAAAAAGATGCTCCCCAATCTCATAGCCTGCTCGTACACGACCGTTACGAATCACAATTGGCGTTTCCGTCACAGTTAAATTTTGCATTGTTAAATGCTTGTAAAGAGCAGGAAGAAATTTATCGAGATGCCCTTCGTCCATAAGAGATTTGGTATTCAGACCATCAGATATAATAATTTGAACATCGGGCGTGTTGTTTTTCAGTTTTTTACTGAGGTTTTCAATTTTATGCCAAGCATCCGGTGAAAGGCGCTCACCACTGGTTGGATGATAAACATAATCAATTCTGTTAGCAGACATAGATGTCACCACTAAGGCGTTTTGGATAGCGTGCAGATAAGAAGGTTCCCATTCAGTCCACAAGCAATACTTCGCATCTTTATATAGCTCCCGTATTTCATGGTCTAATGCCGGTTGAAGCATCCATGGCTTTTCTCCATATCCTTCAGCGATAGGAACGCCTCTTTTACGGATACGTTCGATAGCTGCTTTACCTTCTGATAAAATTTCTGTATCGTTACGCAAGTCGCCTTTAGCTCTACAATAGCGTAAATATACTTGATTGGGTTGGCCAAAAAGCGTTGTTGGTTTATTATCATTCCCTATAACGCCTATACGTTTAAAGAACGCCCACATCTTATTATTCACTTTGTAGCCAAATTGTTCCCGTATCCTGACATGGTCGGCAAAAGACGTAGTAAGGTAACTAAGCATTGGGTCGTTTTTTGTGGGTAAAGCCATTAAATATGCCGGATTAGCCGGCATGATTTGATCAATGCACCAATCCAAGTCGTCAAGCGTGACATCCATGTGTAGTGTAGTGCAGATGTCAAGACCAATGGTAAGGCCATGAAGTTTTCCCATTACAAGGTCTTCTAAGCAACAACGGACGAGTTGTTCTTTAGTACGAAATACTTCGGGTCCTATAAACCCTGCTACATCATTAAGAAATACCCAAGGCTCATTATTGCTTACTTTATTGGAATAGATGCGTTGTTTTAAAGCCCTTAAGAAACCATATTTTCTAGCCTCATGAACCACCATATCGAAGCCCTCGCTATGGCCGTTTGTAGCATCGGCTCCTTGGCCTGTTTCAGCATAGAGTCCAAATAGCTTATCCCTCCTGTTATCGGCATAGGCTTGCATTTTTTCGATTGTGACATCGAAAGTTTGATTGGCGGCAACCGTACTCGCTATGCTTTGAAACCAAATTCCTGTGGTGTCCGGCTGTATGTTTTCGACACTGGCTTGTATGTCAATATGGGAAAGCACACAATTGGGCATCGTTTCTTCCAAGCCAAAGGTGGCTAATACATCATGTAAAGCCGCTTCAATTCGTGCCACCATAACAGGGTCACTTGAAACCGGATTGGTTCCGAGTACTAAATCTCCCACACCATATGACCAAGCATCAAATACCTGCCAAATAATATCTTCGACATTATCGGTTGGGGAATTCGGTTGTACTCTCGCACTTAAATAACCTTTCTCACCAATATTGCTATTGGGTAATTGATTGAATACTTTACTGCTAACACTTATTAGTTCATCGTTTGACATCAGTTTTACTACCAAAGCGATAACATCACTTGTAAGCGAAGGCATGATCCGCTTGATATTTTCTTCATCCGATTCGAGCAAGAAATTTTTTAATTCTAAAAAGGTCATTTGCATTACCTGTGCATCAAAAAAAGTAGTGTTTTGAATCAGGTCGTATAAAGCATCTTTGAAAAGCGGTTGTTCAATAACAGCCGACAGCTTGGTGTTGGCTATAAGTGTTCTTGCTGATTGTCTTGCCGATGCATCAGATGCGGCTATACCCAATAGCGCATCGCCTTCTTTAAATTCATTAGCAGCACCAATCAATTTTTTATATAGGTTTACATCAAATCCTCCGGTCTCTCTTCGGATGTAAGTAAAAATATCCTCATTTTTCAGAGGTGTTTTTATGTCGATTAAGGTATGGGAAGGCTCGTTTTGTGAAGCAAATGCATTAGCTCTTAAGAGGAACATAGAGGTACTTAACAATGCTAATTGTGTCAAGAATTCGCGGCGAGCTTTAGTAGGAACAGCAGCATCTTTATGCGGGTTTACCAGATTTCTGCTACTGTATTTGATATCCTTTTTAATTTTACTCATAAACTGGAAGTATTCTCATTCAGATTTTTAAGCCAGTATGGCAAAGATTCATAGGGAAAAATTAATTAGAAATACCGGCAATTATTCTTAACGGTGCGCCGCTTCCTTTACCTATTTTCATAGGTAATGCTACCACATAAATCTTGGTAGCCGGAAGTTTGTCCAGATTAGCCAAATTTTCAAAACCCGGTTTATTGCTCCCCATTAAAATTTGATGGGTTTTAAAATCTGTAGACTGACCGTAATCTAAACTTGGGGTATCTAAACCTATTGCTTTTATGGCTCTTTTTTTAATCAACCAAGAAGTGGTTTTGGGGTCTATGCCGGGAAAATGCAGTTCGGGTATAGCTTCAATACCGGTTTTCGGAGTTCCGAAATAATCGCCTCGATTGGGATAATATTTTCCATATCCGGTTTTGAATAAAATGATGGTATTGTTTTCGATTTTTCCGTTTTCCATTTCCCAATTTGTAATATCGGCAACAGATATTTGGTAATCTCGGTTAGCTAATGCGTTTTTCGAAACATCAATTACTACTGCTTTTCCGGTTAAACTTTTCAAAGGCAATTGATCAACGGTGTATTTGCCTTTCGCAAAATGAATTGGCGCATCCAAATGAGTGCCTCCATGTTCCGGGGCACAAATGGAATAGGAAGAATAAAAATATCCCTTGGGTGTAAAACCTTCTGCATCGGTATGGTGAATAAAGGTAGTTTTATTATTAGGCCAATACAGAGTGGTACTGTCAAAACTGTGGGTCAAATCAATCCAATTCAGATCATTCAAATTCGGGGTTGCATTTGTATCTTTCTGACAAGAAACAAATAAAATGGTTGAGAAAAAAATTAAATATTTCATAAGATGATTTGATTTTCACCCAAAATAACTACTAAAAATTCATATTTTAAACAAAATTTGTTAATTCTTTAAATTTTTTAATAAAAGTAAAAGTCTGTAAAAATTAATTACAAATCCTTGAAAAGGATTTTTGATAAAATTCAACATAATAAAATAACTTTTCTGATTTCAAGCGATTTGGGTAGGTTTAACATATTAATGTTGAAACTTTTTTCCACCAGGCTAAGCAAAAGGCACGATACGAAAGCCTCAGGCTTTTTCTTTCTAAGACATTTTATAGTAATGTGGTATTTCTAGCAAAAAAGTTTTTTTACACACTCTTAATCACATACGTCACAATACCCCAAACCAACAACTTATTTTCTTCAGTCACTTTTATCGGTTGGAAGGCGTCGTTTTCCGGCATGAGGTAGAGCGCGTCTTTTTCCACTTTAATGCGTTTTACAGTAAAGTCGCCATCAATACAACAAACCGCTATTTTGCCGTCGGTTGGTTCCAAACTGCGGTCAATTACCATGATATCGCCATCGTCTATCCCGGCGCCTATCATTGAAGTGCCGTCGGCTTTGGCATAAAATGTAGCCTCGAAGTTTTTGACCAATACTTTGTCTAAACTAATTTGCGTGCCTTCAAAATCGGTGGCCGGCGAGGGGAATCCGGCTTTGATGCCACCTTCAAAATAGGGCAGTGTTCTCGAGTTTTCGAAATCGGGTTTGAAAAAAGTGAGCGGACTTTTCATGGGCATTTTATCGTCAAGATTTCACGGATATCAGTAGTGTATTTTTTAGACAAATGTTCTTGCTTCATCGTCCAAGTGCGCGCTAAGTCTTGGTTGGCGAGCTTAATTTTGCGTTCCCCTGTTTTTTTATAGTAGTCGTCCATCACTTGCATGAGTTTCAAATGCTTCGGATTTTCTTCTTCAAACAAATGGAATTGCTTTTGGCTTTCGGGAATAATATTGGTGACAATCACGCCGG
>JBEBBH010000078.1:0-20773 GCA_041158485.1 Bacteroidota bacterium
TATCGATGCCAAATACGCCATTTCTCACAAAACTACCAGCATTATCGATTTGCAAGGCAATGTCAAAATCTCCAATCA
This sequence comes from Bacteroidota bacterium, assembly GCA_041158485.1. Classification (GTDB taxonomy): domain Bacteria; phylum Bacteroidota; class Bacteroidia; order Flavobacteriales; family Flavobacteriaceae; genus Flavobacterium. The sequence continues at coordinate 79 of JBEBBH010000078.1, forward strand.
AAACGGAGAACTTTTAGAAACCGAGCAATTGTATTACGATCAAAAAAACGAATGGTTTTTTACCGAAAAAAAGTTTAAATTTACGTCACCAAAAGGCGTTTCTTATGGCGAAGGAATCGACTTTAGTAAAGACTTCAAAAAAGTAAACTCACAAAAAATATCCGGACAAGTCCAATCAGAATAACTATGAACTATTTAAAATTTACACAATACGCTTACTTAATTGCTGCAGCTTTATTTGCTTTTGAAGCGTTTACCCAATACCAAACCGGAGAAACCAACAAAGCGCTCATTATGGGCATCTTTACTTTTGTGGGTATTTTTATGTTCTTCTTCCGCAGAAGTTACGCCAAGAAATTTGCCGAACGCAACAAAAAACCCTAGCCTATGGAGGTTGGAGTTATCATTCTATGCTTGATTTTTTCCGCCTTTTTTTCCGGTATGGAAATCGCTTTTGTTTCCGCCAATAAAATTTACTTGGAAATTGAAAAGAAGCAAGACGACTTTATTTCCAAAATCCTGACCAAACTTACCGAAAAACCCTCGAAGTTTATCGCAGCCATGCTGATAGGCAACAATATTGCCTTGGTTATTTACGGTTTCTTTACCGGTGATTTGTTGATGCGCTGGTTTGAAAACTCGGGATTGGAACTCACCGATTTATCCAATTTATTACTTCAAACATTGGTATCGACTGTTATCGTTTTGATGACCTCGGAATTCCTACCGAAAGTGTTCTTTCAAATCTACGCCAACAGCTTTCTAAAGTTTTTTGCCGTTCCGGCTTACTGCTTCTATTGGCTATTCTACTACATCTCATCGTTTATCATTTGGATTTCTGACCACTTGTTAAGACTCTTTTTTAAAACCGACGGTGATCAAATTACGCTCTCTTTCAGCAAAGTGGAATTGGGCAATTACATCTCGGAACAAATGAATGCCTTACAAGATCCGGAAACTGTCGATTCGGAAATTCAAATCTTTCAAAATGCATTGGAATTTTCGGGAGTGAAAGCCCGCGACATTATGACACCTCGCACCGAATTAGTGGCCGTAGATTTGTACAGCTCAGTAGCCGATTTGCGTCAGCTTTTTATCGAAACGGGGTATTCTAAAATTTTGGTATATCTGAATACTTTAGACGATATCGTAGGCTATGTACATTCGTTTGAACTGTTCAAAAAACCCAGAACGGTTAAATCGATTATGATTCCGGTTGAATTCGTGCCGGAGACCATTTTTATCAAAGACGTGATGAATTTGCTCACCAAAAAAAGAAAAAGTGTAGCCGTGGTATTAGACGAATACGGCGGCACTTCGGGCATTATTACCATGGAAGACATCGTAGAGGAACTGTTTGGAGAAATTGAAGACGAACACGATTTGGATGAAACTTTAACCGAAGAACAATTCGATTCCAAAAACTACTTATTCTCTAGCAGACTGGAAGTTGCCTATCTGAATGAGACTTACAAACTTTCCATACCCGAAAGCGATTCATACAGTACGCTGGGCGGATTTATTGTTGATTTCTCCAAAGAAATTCCGCAAAAAGGAGAGCAAATCACGATTGAAAATTACCAATTTACCATTGAAGCCGCTACAAACAAGAAAATCGAATTGGTAAAATTGGCAGTATTGGATTGATTTCTGTAAAAAAATTAAAAAATAGTTGAAATTATAACTGGCTAAGTATTATTATTTCACAGATAATTGTATTTTCGCAAACTGAAATAAAAATTAACAAGAATAAAAATGGCAGTTTTATCAAAAATTAGAAATCGCTCAGGTTTACTTTTATTGGCAATTGGATTTGCGTTATTCGCATTTATTATAGGTGAAGCCATTCAAAGCGGCGGATTTAACAGACAACCAAGAGAAGTAGGTAGCGTTAATGGAAAGGATATTGCTTATGAAGAATTCAGACTCAAAGTAGCCGAACTTGAAAAAAACAATCAAAACGGTCAACCAATGAGTGCTATTCAAGCTTCAAACCAAATTTGGAACCAAGAAGTTAGCATTGCTTTAATTGCTGCAGAATTTGAAAAATTAGGATTGCGTGTGGGCAAAAAACACATCGTCGAAGTTTTCAAAGCAGATCCTAATATCGGGCAAAACCCTGCGTTCTTGAATGCAGCCGGTAAATTTGACGAGAAAAAATTCGAAGACTACTTTAAAGCCAATCCGGAAGGAATGACGGCTTTTAAAGAAAGAGAGAAAAATGCAGAATTGAATGCCAAATACCAAATTTACAATTCATTGGTAAAAGGTGCTTTGTTTACCACTGATGCTGAAGGCAAATTCAAATATGAAGCTGAAAACAATAAAGTTTCTTTCGACTTCGTAACTGTACCTTACTCTTCTATCAAAGACAGTGATGTGAAAATCACTGACGAAGAGATTGTAGCTTACATGAAAACCAAAGAGAAAAAATTCAAAGCAGAAGAATCTCGCGAAATTGAATACGTTTTAGTAGAAGACAAACCGTCTGCTGCTGATGAAGCGGAAATCAAAAACAAAATCAACAGTTTGTTGTCAACTCGTGTTGAATTCAGAGACGGCAAAAACGATACTATTCCTGGTTTCAAAGCAGCCACTAACAATGCTGAGTTTGTAAACATGAATTCTGATATTCCTTTCGATTCTACTTATATCGCTAAACAAGATTTACCGGCTGAACACGCTGATAAGTTATTTGCTTTAGCTACAGGAGATGTTTACGGACCATACCAATTCAGCAACTACTACTGTATTTCAAAAGCGTTAGGCAGAAAAGCAGGTGCTAAAGCCAAAGCCAGTCATATCTTGATCAGCTGGGAAGGCACTCAAGTTCCGAACAAAAAAGAAAAAAGAACTAAAGAACAAGCTAAGGCAAAAGCAGAAGGTTTGTTAGCGCAAGCACAAGCTAATCCATCTATGTTTATGATGTTGGCCATGACCAATTCTGATGATTCATCAGCACAACAAGGTGGTGACTTAGGGTTTTTCTCTCCGGGTCAAATGGTAAAACCGTTTAACGATTTTGTATTCAACAATCCAATCGGAAAAATTGGTTTAGTGGAAACTGAATTCGGTTACCACGTTATTAATGTAACTGATAAACAAGATGCTATTCGTTTAGCGACTATCGCACAAAAAATCGAACCGTCTGAAGCTACTACAGATAAAATCTATACACAAGCTACCAAGTTTGAAATGGAAGCCGCTACTAAAGATTTCGCAGCTTTGGCTAAAGAAATGAAGTTAACGGTTAGTCCTTCTGTAAGAGTAAAAGCAATCGACGAAAGCTTTGGTCCTATCAGCAACCAAAGACAAATCGTAAAATGGGCATTTGACAAAGAAACTGACCTTAACGGCGTAAAACGTTTCGAGATTGTTAATATGGGTCACATCATTGTTAAATTGAAAAAAATCAATGAAAAAGGTTTAATGGCAGTTGAAGATGCGCGTCCGCAAGTGGAATTCTTATTGAAAAACAAGAAAAAAGCAGAAATGATTAAAGCTAAAATGAACGGAAGCTCATTAAGCGCTATTGCTGCTGCTAACAAAGTAACCGTATTGAATGCTGTAGATTTGACTATCGAAAGTCCATCCGTTCCGGGTGCAGGATTTGAGCCTAAAGTAGTAGGAACTGCTTTCGCTACTAAAGCCAACCAACTTTCTAAACCAATCGATGGTAATTCAGGAGTATACGTTATTATGCCAAAAGCAGTTACTAAAGCACCAGCCATTAAAGATTACAAAGAATACGTAGCCAAACTAAAACCACAGGTTCAAGGCAATGCCGGACGATTCATGCAAGCATTGAAAAATGATGCAGATATCGTTGACAACAGAGCTACTTTCTATTAATAGAAAAAGAATATTGAAATAAAAAAACCTGTCTAATTAGACAGGTTTTTTTATAGTATCATTTCGCGGTAAGGAATGACGACTTCAAACCCTTTAGCTTTAAAATAATCGGTTGGATTTTCTTTGGCAATGGCCAAAACAAAATCGCCGCCCCAAGCGCCAAGGCTCTTTACAACACCCTCAAAATCGGGAAAAAGAGTTTCTTTTACAGTACTCAATTCTAAGATATTGCTAAGTTCAATTTCGTGTTGAGACAAAGCCAAGGCAAATGTTTTCGGATGTTCAGCCTCAACAACAGTTTGCGTTAGAGTATTGATTACCGGAATCGACTTTTGGATATTCCCTAAATTGTTGTAATAAGCTGCAATTGCACTTTTACTGTTTTGCTTTTGGTTGAGATAAACAAAGAAAATCTTATCCGTGAAATCGGGATTAAAATGCACTATTTCCACAGTAGGTTTTTCGTTAACCAATTGGTAAATAATACCGGTATTGTTTTGGGCACAAGCAATATCGTAACCACTACCGCCAAAACTTCTTCGCAATAAGTCAAAAGCATCTATTTGCAACCATTGTGCAATATTGTTAATCAAGGTAGATGATGTCCCTAAACCCCAAGATTTGGGAAAGGTAAGTTCGGTGGTAATCTTGTAACCTTTGGCATTATTGATAAAGTCTACATTCATCAGATACGCTTCGTGTAAGATCTCGATTAAAGTATTTTTAACGCTTTTATCGTCCTCAAAACGTTCCTTGTTTACAACCGACTCAAAAGACAGTGTGTCTTCGAACCAAATGCTTTTATCATGGTCAAAACTAATCCATTGCAAGTTGCCATCGTTAGTTTCTTCCACCATTAAATTCTGACCGTATTGGGTTGGTAAAGCAAATGCCTTAGCGCCATCGAGCACCAAATACTCGCCGGTGATGAGCAATTTACCGTTACTGTAAAAAGTTTGTTTCATGTCTACCAAATTGGAGAAACCATTATTTTCTTAAACCTTCAATTAATGCTACTACAGAGGCGTGAGTAACGGTACTGTTTTGAAAATGTGCCGAAACTGCTTTGCGCTCTTCGGCTGTGGCTTGGTATTGGTTTAAAATATTATTGAGGTGCATTTTCATATGACCTTCCTGAATTCCGGTAGTGGTTAGCGAACGTAGAGCAGCAAAGTTTTGCGCTAATCCGGTTACCGCTACTATTTGCATTAATTCTTGTGCAGATGGTTTGCCTAAAATTTCCAAGGCCATTTTTACCAACGGATGCAAAGAGGTCAATCCGCCAACGGTTCCTAAAGCCAACGGTACTTCCATCCAAAAAGTAAAGATGCCGTTTTCTATCTTGGCATGAGACAAACTCGAATACTGACCGGTTCTGGAAGCATAAGCATGTACCCCGGCCTCAACGGCACGGAAATCATTCCCTGTGGCAAGTATCACAGCATCTATACCATTCATAATTCCTTTATTATGCGTTACCGCTCGGAAAGGTTCTATTTCGGCAATGCGAACCGCTTGCACAAATTTCTCGGCAAACTCTTGCGGGTTTTCGATTTTTCCCGGCCTACCTACAGGTAAGTTTTCGGCTAGGTCTTCTACTTTACAAGAAACTTCGGCTCTTACAATACAATTCGGCACATAATTCGACAAGATGCTCATCACTACCGTAATGTCTTTCTCTGTCTCCGAAAAACCGTCGTACTGTTGCGCTTCTTCTTTTAAAGTCTTCGCCAATTGTTCTAAACACGAATTGATGAAATTCGCGCCCATGCTGTCTTTGGTTTCGAAAGTTACATGCAATTGATAGTAATTCGCCAACTCGGCTGTTTTGTCGCGTAAAGTAAGCGATACTATACCACCGCCGCGTTTTTGCATATTCTTCGTGATACTTTCAGTAGCATCGAGCAAAGTCGATTTAACTGTACTGAAAAACGCTTGCAATTTCTCACTATCGCCATTAAATAAAAAGTGCACTTGTCCTATTTTTTCAGTATTTAAGACAGTCGCTTTGAATCCGCCGCGCGTACTCCAAAATTTAGCCGATTTGGCTGCCGCCGCTACTACGGAACTTTCTTCAATCACCATTGGCACCGAATGGTACTTACCGTTGATGAGAAAGTTGGGCGCAATGCCCATAGGCAAATAGAAATTGGTGATTGTGTTTTCTATGAACTCATCATGCAATTGTTGGAGTTTTTCATCCGTATTCCAATATTGTTTGAGGGTTGTAATGGCTTCGGAAGGATTACTGAAATATTCTTGGGCCAACCATTGAATTTTTCCTTCTTTGGATAATTTAGAAAAACCGGCAACTGCATTATTCATAGCAAAATAGTAATAGATTAACGGACTACAAAGATAGGATATAGCCGTTGATTTTTAGCGGAAAAAAAAGCCGAAATTATTGCGCTTTGGCTGGCTCGGAAATGGGTTGAGGCACTTCGCCTTCGTACTCGGTTTCCTGCAAATCTTCGGTTTGTTTGCCCAATCTTACTTTAGGTTCTTCTTGGGTTCCGGTGACTTTAATCGGAATACCGATAATCCCGAATGGCGGTAATCCTAATCGCATTTTGATATTCAACTTGCCGTCGAAACTGGTTTGTCCTTCAATTCTTGGTCGGAAACCAGCCACTTTAAACTTGAAGCGTTCGATATTGATGATGTTATTCTTGATGGTGGTTTTGATGTCAACCTGCGACAAATCGGGATTTTTGATGGCTTCTCTACCGGTTTTTTTGCTCACAGCACCAAAGAGTTTGAAACCTTTCATTTTGACTTTCTTCACCGACAAAACACCACTACCGGTTAAGGAAGGATAAATCGGTGCCATATTCGCATCGAGTATACCGGCCAATTTATAATCTAAAGAAATGATGCCTTCCGCGCTTTCAGCAGCTGTAGCCATTTCACGGAACAATTTGACTTCGTTGTAAGCGCGTTTCACATCAAATTCTTTGGCCACTACTTTAAAATCGAAAAAGGCATTTTCAGTTGATTGACTACCGTACACCAAATCCATATTTACATTGGCACCAACCAAATCAAAACCGGACTGTTTGAGCGCTAATTGCCCTTTGTTAATGTTAAGATTCCCGGTTAAATTTTCAATCGCTAAACCATCAAAATTGATTTTATTGGCAGTGGCATTGAACTGTAAATCGAAGTTAGGCGGAATAACCACCACACCGGTTTGCGCAACTACATTGGTTTTTGTACTGTCTGCTTTTACAGTACTAACAGTCATAAACTCATCCACATTGATAAAGTCCGAATGCAATTGAAAGTTGCCTTTGAGTACTGCTTTATTGGTTAGCACAAAGTCGATTACATTTTGAAGATAGCCATTCATTGTAAAATCGGACTGCCCGTAAGTGGCGAGGAAATCGTTAAAATTCATCTTATCTTGATGGAATTTGAACGTTCCTTCTTTGATGACAAATGGTTTCGGCAAGTATTCCGAGGTGGTTTTGATGTTTTTCAGCACCAAAGTCCCTTGGTTTTGCAATTTGTTGTAACGGCCGTTCATGGCATCGACTTGCGAACCTTTGAAAGCTACATCTGCCTTGACAAAACCTTTCACATCCAGACCTTTTTGGGAAAAAACTTGGTAGATTCTGCCCAAATCCAATTCGCCTTTGGCTTTGATATCGTATCGAATATTATTGAAGTTTTGCAACTTGGCATTCACAAAAATTGGTTTGCCTTCAAATACAAAAGAAGCCGGCGTGATGTTGATTTTTAAATCGTCTAAAGAACCTTTTCGATCTAAAATTGACGCTACAAGATTGATGTTTTGCATCGGATTCGGATAGTAATCGGTTTTTACATAACCGTTTTTGAAATTGATTTTGCCGACGGTAACCGGAATTTTGTTATTCTTTTGGTCGTATACACCTTTCGACTTTAGATCGGTAATCAAAACACCGCGCAAATCCATATTTTGCAATCCGAAGGCTTTGTCCATCAAGGCCAAATCGATTTTAGAATTGATTCTGGCGTCGATAGTCGGCTTTGACAAACCTTGCGTTTTGATAATGGCTTTGACGTAATCTTTATCGACATTAAAGAAAATGGAATCGATATTGACTTTGAGTTGTTCGGTGTCTAAAGCCGGCAATTGGGTATCGAAATTCAGAAAGATATTCGACACCGGGAACGGCGCGTCTTTGTAAGCAATAAGACCGTCGCGAATTTTCATATTGAAAGCTACATTGGGCTTCTGATTTTTAGAGGCGATGTATTTTCCTTTTAGAGTAAACAATAAATCGGTGCTGCCTTTGACTTTGGTTTTTTCGAGCCAAGTAACATAGGCAGGCGGTAAAGCGGTGAAGAAATCGTTGAGTTTGCTGTTTTCGGATTTGATGTTAAAATCCATGTCGTAACCATTGCTTAAGAAATCAAATTTTCCGCTGAATTCCACCGGAAGTTTATTGATTTTTAAGTTGTTTTGTTGGAAGACAAACGCTAGGGAATTGGTGTTGATTTTCGTGATTAAATCGGCTTTAACGCTTTTGTTATTGAGGTATTGCTGACCGTCGTAGGTGAAATCGAAATCGGCTATTTCCGCTTCGGTATAAATATCAAAAATGGCCTGATCTAAGTCGCCGTTACCAATATAATTAAACCCTTTGGCATCGATTAGAATTTTGGTCGATTGGTCGTTGTACACCAAATGAGTGTTTTCGATGGCGATTTTATCCAAGCGCAATGAGGTATTGCCGGTGGTATCTTTAGCCGTGGCTTTTTCGTCAGAGATATAAACGTTGTAATTCGCTTCGCCTTTGGCATTGACCTTGACATTGATGAATGCGTTGGAGACAAAAACCTTATCAATAACAACACTTTTATCAAAAATTAAGGAACTGATATCGATACCGAAAGCCATTTCATTAGCTGAAACTAAAGTTTCCTTTTGATAAGGCGCTGAACCTTTCAGGGAAAAGTCGGTTAAGGTTAAGGTGAGTGACGGAAAGTGATTAAAAAAAGACAGATTGGCTTCTTTGAAATTGAGTTCGCCGTTTAGTTTTTTATTGGCAAAGACTTTCACTTCTTCGGCTATCTTTCCGGGGAAGAGAATCGGAATCAAAAACATCAAAAGCAATATGGAACCGAATGCAATTCCGCTTATCTTTAAAATCTTGACAACTATCGACTTTGAAGGTTTCTTCATAGACCAAAAATACAATTCCGTCAAGAGAGAAAAAAATTTAAGCTGTATTTTTTTATAAAAACAAGAGCCACATAAAAAATGCAGCTCTTGTCAAATAATTATATAACTAATCTAACCTTATTGTTTAATCAACTTCATTGTTGAGGAGTTGTTGTTGCCATCGTAAGCTTTTACCATGTAAATACCACTGTTCAAATCGTTGATATCGAATTGATAATCTTCAGAAGTAATGTTTTCATACAACTTCACTCTTTGACCGGTAATAGCATATACTTCAACACGGTAAACCTGTCCTTTGATGCTGAAGCTTCCTGAAGTTGGATTAGGATACAAACTTACATTAGCCAAAGCACTGTAATCGGTATTACTTAAGGTATTAGCCGGTTGGTTACCATACACGCGGAAAGTTCCCGGAGCTAAGGTAATGGTAGCGGTTGTACTGGTCACGGTAATTGGAGTATTATCCATCAAATTGTACCAAGTTCCGGTGTATGGGAAACTAGGATTGATACTTTGACTGGCCACAGACATATTGGCTAAAACCACCACATTTTTCAAAGAAGTAGAAGGCAAAGCATTATCATAAATGTATATTCTTTGTCTGATATTATTAGCATCCGGACTGATGGCATAATCGCCTTCAAAAACCGGTTCGTTGATTTTTAACTGAATTAATCGTTTCCAATCGTTGTAGACTTGTTGTCTGTTTGGAGACGTCATAGTTAACCAATTGTTTACCCATTGCGGCTGCGGTTTGGTGGCCAATTTACAATCCCCTGTTGTAACATCGGTTTCCGAATTTACGGTTCCGTTTTCACAAGTGTAGATAGAATTGTTCATCCCTAATTCTGCAAAGTGCCAAATCATTTTTGGTCCGGGTACTAAGATAGATAAAGCTCCGATTGCAGACATTCTTGGTACTGCATTGTTTAAGTTGTTTAATGGCGGTGCTGTTCCTCCCCCATTTCCGAAAGCAACTGCCTCATACATCAAACGATCTTTATCGTGACTTTCGGGATACCCTAACAATCTTTTAGCCGAGAAACCGCGGCTTACGTGACCCATTCTGGTGATATCGGCATTAGTTGAATAGCCTAAAGCTAATTGTTTGTAAGCTTCGTGTAATTCACCCCACATCATCACACCTTTACTTGGTGTTTCACCTATACGGTAGTTAGCCCATTGTTGTTCTTCGTTATCAGCGCCTAAATGTTCAAAAATCACATAATGTGAAGGATCAAGCGACCATGAATAATCCGCGTATTCTTTAAGGATGGCAACCCTATCCGCTTGATACGTATTGGTACAAGTATCATCACCACCGGAACAAGCTTGGGTAAATCCTTTGGTTAAATCCCAACGGAATCCGTCAATTTTGAACTCTTGAATCCATTGTTTTACAACTCTTTTGGTATAGTATTTTGTTCTGGCTTGAGAATGATTAAAATCAGATCCGACACTATAACTGTGCTTGGCGAACTCATTAAAATAAGGATTATCAGCAGCCGGATCGCCCCAACCGTCTCCATCAGCATCTTTCATCCACATTCTCAACATTGGGTTTCTTCCGAAAGCGTGATTTAAGGCAACGTCTAAGATAACTGCAATCCCGTTTTGGTGACATAAATCAATGAATTCTTTGAACTTATCAGCTGTACCGTAAAATTTATCCAAAGCCATGTGAAATGCGGTATTGTAACCCCAGCTCTCATTGCCTTCAAATTCCATTACCGGCATTAACTGAATAGCGTTGATATTTAAATTTTTGAAGTAATCAATTTTGTCGATCAAGTCTTGGAAGTTTCTGTCGGCGTCAAAATCGCGGATTAAAACCTCATACACTACTAAATCTTCTTTTTTAGGCTTTACAAAGTTGGTGGTAGCCGTGCTCCAGTTGTAAGGCGTTTGTCCGGTTTTTAAAACAGTTACTTCTCTTTCTTGTCCGGTTGGATAAGTTGGTAAGTTAGGGTAACTAGCGGCCGGAATGTACGGGTCATCAAAAGGAGACAATACAAGCGTTGAGTAAGGATCGGCAGTTTTTACAACTGCCGGAGAGTTGGTTGTTGGCGTGGCATCCACAACCCAATATTGGTAAGTATAATTTTGTCCCGATATTAGTCCGGTTAATTCCAACCAGAATTTACCCGTAGCGGGATCCTTTTTCATTAAGTAATTGGTTCCGGGTTGCCAGTTGTTAAAACTTCCGGCTACATAAACAAAATCTTTGCCCGGTGCATCTAAAACCAAAGTAGCTTTAGTGGCATCAGTTGCGTTATAATTGATCCCGTCTTCTAAGCCAGTGGCCATGGCTTGATTAGCAGTTCCTGCATTAACAATTACACCAAAAGTTTTACTAAAAAACGTACTTCCTTGTGTAATTTGTAACTCATAAGCTTTATTAACTGTGATATTGGCATCAGTATAATTATAGCTTGTTCCCGAAGCAGTATTGATACTTACTCCATTGGCCAACAAATTATAATTAGCTGAACCATTAGTGTTAGAAGCTGAGATGGTTAAACTTTGACCGCTGTTGATAATGGTGTTGCTGTATTCGGACGGACTTAACAAAGCGGCTTGAAAAGCACCGACATCCAAAGTTAAATCGGTGGTTTGCGCATTTCCTGCTGCGTTTCTGAATACCATATTAATTTTGGTTACTGAACCGGAAGCAATGCCGTAGAAAGCCAAAATAGTTGGCGTTAAGTCTAATTTATAAATATTTCCCGACACTAAAGTAAGTGCAGGTTGAGTGGTATTATTACCCCAAGAACCTTTGACATTTTGCCATGGTGTTCCGTTTAAGGTAACTCCGGTATGGGCATAAATTGTACCGGTGTAAGTGGCCAAACCGGTCCCGGTTTTATCAAATAAAATAGTGGCAGAAGCCGTTGCATCGGGATTGGAACCACCTTGCCAAGACACTTGGGCGAAAGTGAAGTTGGCTAACAAACCGGCTAAAACAGATAAAATGATTTTTTTCATAGCTTAAAATTTAAAAAAAGGGTCTCCCAAAGGAAACCCTTTTTTAGTTATTCATATAGACTTATTGAAGTGTAACAGAATAAGAATACTTTCTTGGGTTGCTTAAATCAAGAACTACATTGTAAGTTCCTCCTGCATCAACCGATAAGTTCGGACCATCATAGTTCATTGAATCATCTCCGTCAGGATCACCACCTAAATTAATACTCCAAGCATTGTTAGCTCTAAATTTGAATTCACCTGCAGATAAAGTCATCACACCTTCCCATTTTTGGGTTGAAGCGTTGTAAGTTAATGCAGTACTGTTATCCCAGCCTCCAGGAGTAGCAGCTCCAACAATACCCCAAGTAGTTGGTTCAACAGTATACAACAAAGTAGTTGTATTAGCTCTAACTCTGTAGTATCCTGCTGTAGCAGTGATATCTGACTCTCCAGATTCAGCTAAAACACCTGAAAAAGAACCATCATCACCCCAGTCTGTGTTACCCCAGTTGAAGTTACCGGCAGGATCTGGACCAACAAATTTAAAGCCTCCGTCTAACCAAATGTATCCTTCATAATCAGTTTGTCCGAAAGCAGAAGAAGCGATTCTTGGTGCTGTTGGCGGGTTCCATCCTTGGTGGTTACCAGGAACAGCTAATTTTGGCAATTCAGAAGAATAAGGTGTAACCAAATAAGTAATTACGGTAGAGAATTTTTCCTCACTAGCCGGAGAACCCACTGTAGATTTCACTCTGATTTCTAGACCTCCTTGTGAGAAAGGTGTTAATCCAACTGCTAAACATGCACCGTTTAAGGCATCTGAAGTTACTGTAACATAAGTATTATTTGTACTTACTAAATCAAACGGAGTATCAAAGTTATCTCCTGATTTATCAACCTGTACCATATAGGTAACTTGCGTTGGTGTACCGTAATCCATGTCTTCCCATGTCATTGATAAACCTGGGTTAGTAGGTGTTTCCGGGCTTAATGCAACAGCATCACCAGATACAGGAGAAAGGATTCTGAACTCAGCTGCATTGTCTAAAAATTTTAAATCTTGTTCGTCTGTACAAGAAGCAAATCCACTGATAAGCGCCACAGCTAAAATGTTTCTAAATATATTTTTCATTTTTTTGTAATTTATAGTTTGTAATGTTATTAATAACCAGGGTTTTGAGTTAAGTTAGGATTAGCTGCCAAAGAAGCTGTTGGAATTGGGAACAAAGCCAAGTTTGCAGAAATAGCAATACCGTTTGACCCATTTCCTTTCCAAGCCCAATTGTAACTTCCTCCGGTGTATTTACCAAAGCGAATCAAATCTTGTCTTCTGTGTCCTTCCCAGTGTAACTCTCTTGATCTCTCATCTAAAATGAAGTCTAAAGTCAATTCGTTAGCTGAAATGTTAGCCGCTGTACTTCCGTTGTTAGCTCTTTCTCTTAAAGCATTAACATAAGTTACCGCTTGTGAAAGTGAAGCACCTGCTGCACCTCTGGCGGCACATTCAGCATACATCAAGTAAACGTCGGCTAAACGGAATAAAGGGAAATCAGTATCTACAAAAGTTGAATTGATTCCGGCTACTCCTGAAGAAGTTCTGTTAGAGAATTTAGCTAAGATATAACCTTGATCACGATTGGCAACATCAGAAATATCAATATTTCTAACACCTGAAATGATAGTATTTCTATCGTCGTTAGCAAAATCCGATCCATCAAATTTTTCAACAAACTGTTTTCTCAAACGCAAAGCGCCACCCCAGCCTCCTGAACCAACGCCAAGAGCGGTACCGTTTTGCTCGATAGAACCTACTTGTCCGTTAATCATAACTGTAGTTGGTCCGTAGTTTTGAGTTGCAACACCATCTGATTGTAATGAGAAAATCATTTCAGAAGACAAATGGTTGTCGGCAGTAAAGTTGTTTAAATAGTTTGGATTTAAAGTATAACCACCTGCAATAACTTGATTACATTGAGTAACACAGTCAGCCAAACGATCTTGACCGATGTATACTTGAGCATTCAAATAAATTTTAGCTAAAATCATTCTGGCTACCGCTTGATCCACTCTACCGTACTCGTTGGTACGTGGCGCTTTCAAATTCGGAATTACTGAATTTAACTCGCTTTCGATATAGGCAAATAACTGTGCTCTGTCGTATTGAGGACCGGCTACTCCTAAAGCAGAATTTTCATCATTGAAAGCTGCTTTTCCGAATAAATCCATCAAATGATAGTAAGCTAAGGCACGCAAAACTTTAACTTCATTTCTGAAATCGTTGATTTCATCAATTTCAGATTGGCTAGTGATACCACGAGAAGCTAATTTTTCCGGAGTAGTTTGTCTTAAAAACTCATTTACCAAAGCCACTTGGAACATTCCTCTACCGTACATTCCGCGGAAAATAGGGTTAGAAGCTGTCCAAATATTTCTTTGAATTTCTCTGGTTCCAGGGTCATTTTCATAACTCCAAAGCACTTCGTCTGTAGACAAGTTTTCTAAGTACCATAAACATCTACCGTACTGGCTGGTTCCTGCATCAATTCCTTGAATGTTAGAAGAACCTGCACCTGTAGTACCGGTTAACGATAAATTTCCGTAAACACCGGCCAATCCTTGACGGTAAGCATCCGGCTGTTCAAAGAACTCATCTGATAAAAATACTAAAGGGTCATCACTTTTAATATCTAAATCATCTGTACATGAACTCATTGTTAATGTCAAAGCACCAACAATAAGGAATAGGTTAAACTTAATTTTTTTCATAGTAATTTATTTAAAATTTTACGTTTGCTCCGAATAAAAATTGACGTTGTCTAGGATAAATGGTATTATCTCTACCGTCATTAATTTCAGGATCTAAACCATCATAGTCGGTAATAATAAAGGCGTTTTGCACCCCGGTGAATAATCTTAATGAAGCTTTACCTAACCAATTAGGGAAAGTATAACCCATTGTAATGTTATCCATTCTTAAGAAAGAACCGTTTTCGATGTAAATATCAGAAATTACATTTTCACCGTTTACGTTAGTAAAGTTGGTATCTAAAACACTGGTTAGAACGTTTCCTAATTCAGCATCAGGTTTTAACAAAGCATTGTACGCTCTGTTCGCTTTTAAAGCGTTGTAGATTCTGTTTCCGAAACTAGCTCTCATATTGAAAGAGAAATCAAAGTTTTTGTAATTGAATGTAGAAGCAAAACCAAGTACTAAATCCGGATCAGGGTTTTTGTAGATGTAACGGTCATCTCCGTTGATGATACCATCACCGTTTAAGTCAGCAAATGCCCCTTCAATTGGTGAACCATCAGTGCTGTATAATTGTTTGTAAACAAAGAACGAGCCCGGAGTATAACCTTCTCTATGAATTTGTACTGTTCCTCCTGTTCCTCCGGCTTGACCAAAGTATACATCAGAACCGGCCGGTAATTCATCGATACGTCTTTCGAATTTGGTTGCGTTGAAATTAACATTCCAATTCAAATTATCTCTTTTAATTACGTCTGCATTCACGGTGAACTCGACACCTTTTGTAGAGAAGCTACCAATGTTAGCAGGACCTGAGTTTGAGAAGTTACTACCGTCTGCATAAGGAGTATCTCCAAAATACAAATCGTTAGTTTGTTTATAGAAAGCATCTAAAGACCCGGTAATTCTGTTGTTGAATAAACCATAGTCGAGACCTACGTTATAAGTAGTGGTAGTTTCCCATTTCAAATCAGGATTTCTTGGTGCAGGAACACCAACCGGATAAGGAGAATTAGCAAAATAATATTGTGAATTGGTATCCCCAACATTATATCTCTCTAAATAAAAATCGCCTACAGGAATTTCTTGCTGACCGGCAATACCCCAACCTAAACGCAATTTCATATCGCTTACCACTTTAGAATCTTTGAACACATCTTGTCCAAATTTCCAAGCAAAAGCTGCTGAAGGGAAGTTACCCCAACGGTTGGCATCGCTGAATCTTGAAGTACCGTCTCTTCTTAAAGAGAAAGTGAACAAATATTTATCATTGATAGAGATGTTTGTTCTTCCGAATAAACCAATCAACACTTCATCAGGACTAGCAAAAGATCTTGGTGCTTGTGCCGTTGGGTTGTTTACGTTGAAAGTATTAAATCCGTAAACTTGGAATTTTTGATAAGAATACCCCGAAGTCAATTCAAAATTAACTTTGTTGAATTTTTTGTTGTAAACAAAATACGCATCTAACAATTTATTTCTGCGGGTTGCTTCAGAGTACTCATTTGTACCATATAAAGTGTTACCGTTAATAAATCCTGTCAAAGCAGTGTTTCCAACCAAACGTCTTCTTTCTCCGTTACTTTCATCGAAACCTAAATTAACAACTGCTCTTAAAGCAGGGAAGAAATGGAACTTGTAGTCAATTTCAAAGTTTCCTAATACTCTGTTGTTAACACCGGTATCATGTGTTTGATACAATTGCGCTACAGGGTTTCTAGGCACTTGGGTCAAGAAATCGGCAGTTGTATTTCCGTTTCTGTACTCGAAATAGCCATCATAAGGTGAAGCTGCATCGTAAACAGGTTTAGTAGGATCGAAACGAATAGCCGTTCCTTCTACACCATCCGCAAAACGGTTATTTTCATTGGTGAAATTCGCATTCAAACGCAATTTCAAATGATCGTCAAAGAAACTTGGATTCAAAACTACCGAAGCAGAATTTCTGTTAAAGTCGTTGGTCAATCTCAAACCTTGTTGGTAAGTGTTTCCTAAAGTTAACTTCGCAGGAATTTTATTGAATAAAGAACCTCTGATGGATACTGAATTGTCTACATAGTCTGTTCTTCTGTAGATCTTTTTTTGCCAATCAGTGTTGTAAAGAATTCTTCCTTCTATAATTCCAGGCGTAGACAAATCGTCAGACACTGAAGTAGTAGGATCGTCAACTCCTAATAAGTTAGTACTTCCTGCAGAAAGCAAACCATTAATAGTATTCGCTTCAACTTGAGCAATAAAATCTCTGGTATTGAAAACGTCTACTTGGTTGTACAATCTACCTGAACCGTATTGGAAGTTGTATTCTACTGCAAGTTTTTTCGAACCTTTCTTGGTGTTGATGATGATTACACCGTTAGCCGCTCTTGAACCGTAGATTGCTGTTGCAGACGCATCTTTTAATACGTTGAAACTTTCAATGTCATTTGGATTCAAAGCCGCCAAGATAGAGGTAGATCCTGTGTTGGTTGTGTTTGTTACCGGTAAACCGTCAATAACAATCAACGGATCGTTAGAAGCACTCAAAGAAGAACCTCCTCTGATTCTAATTTGAGATCCGGTACCCGGAGCACCTCCGCCGGCATTAACAGTAACCCCGGCAATTCTACCGTTCAAAAGGTTTTCAGCTGTTACGTTAGCCCCTTTATTAAAATCTTTTGTAGTTAAAGTTGATACAGAACCCGTAGCGTCTTTTTTCTTAACGGTTCCGTAACCCACTTGAACTACTACTTCCTGAAGCTGGTTAGCGCTTTCTTCAAGAGTGATGTTGACCGATTTTTGTCCTGAAAAAGTAATCGTTTGAGAGTTGTACCCTACGAAAGAGAAGACAACTTTGTCTCCGCTTTTAAGGCCTCCCACTTGAAACTTTCCGTCAAAATCTGTCGTTGTGCTGCTGTTAGCACCTTGGACAATTACATTTACTCCCGGTAATGGTTGGCTGGTTTTGCTGTCCAAAACCACTCCGCTCAAAGTGCTCTGTGCAAGAGCGCCAAAAGGGAGCAAAAGGAATAAAAATAACAACTTTTTGTAAATTGTTTTCATACGTTTTGTTTAGGTTAAAAATTTAATTTTTGTGCGTATACTTATACTTCGAATGTTAAATTTATGTAAAAAAATCAATCAGCCGAATAAACGCTTGTTAAATCCGATTCGAAAACGTTTTCGTGTTGAAAACTTTTCCATAATGTCACTATTTTAAGGACAAAATTGACAGAATGAAAAATAACCTATATCTTTATTCAGAAAATAGTATTTACCGAATTTCATCATGAAAAGAAAAGTTACTCTTAAACAAATTGCCAAGGAACTTGACGTATCCATTTCGACCGTTTCCAAGTCACTCAGAAACAGTCTGGAAATTAGTGAAGATACCCGACAAAAAGTTCAGGCATTTGCCAAACTATACAATTACAAACCCAACAATATTGCGCTGAGTTTAAAGAACAAAAAAACCAAAACCATTTGCATTATAATTCCCGAAATTATTCACCATTTTTTCGCCACAGTGATCAGTGGTGTAGAACATGTGGCCAATGAAAACGGCTACAATGTTTTAGTTTGTTTGTCAGACGAATCCTTTGATAAAGAAGTGATTAACATGGAAATGTTGGCCAACGGCAGCATCGATGGTTTCATCATGTCGTTATCCAAAGAAACGCAACTCAAAAAAGATTTTCACCACATTACCGAAGTCATCAATCAAGGAATGCCTGTAGTAATGTTTGACCGCGTAACGAATGAAATTTTATGCGATAAAGTAATTATTGACGACAGCCTGGCAGCGTTTAATGCTACCCAACATTTTATCGATAAAGGGTTTAAAAAAATTGCCTTGATCTCTACGGTTGACTATGTTAGTGTGGGCAAATTGAGAACAGAAGGCTACATCAAAGCCTTAAAAAACAACGATTTAAAAGTAGATGAAAATCTAATTTTGAAAATCGAAGACACTGAAAACTTTGAAGACAGCATCGCCAATCTCCTTTCTAATAATGAAATTGATGCCATATTTGCGGTTAACGAATTGTTTGCGGTTACGGCAATTAAAGTCGCCAACAAATTAGGCAAAAAAGTGCCGGATGATATTTCTGTAATCGGATTCACTGACGGCATCATTTCTAAATACTCCTCTCCAAGCATCACAACCGTTAGTCAGAATGGTGTAAAAATGGGTGGAAAAGCCGCCAAAATGCTGATCGAAAGATTAGAAGCCGACGAAGAAGATGAGGAACAATACAGAACAGAAGTGATCGAAACCGAGTTGGTGGAAAGAGAATCAACCCGATAGTTTTTATCAACAAAAAACGTTTGCGCCATCGTATTCCCTCATTTTTTTTGGGGGAAAACATCACATTATAAATTCTTTATTATCTTTACCGCAATTATCAAAGCTTATACTTTACTTCGAAAACAAATTAAAGTTTTGATAAGCAAAGCGCTTATCGTATTATAAACCAATACATTACGATAATGGAAAAGCGTAAATTAGGTTTCTGGCAAATCTGGAATATGAGTTTCGGGTTTCTGGGAATCCAAATGGGTTTTGCCCTGCAAAATTCAAACGTTAGTAGAATATTTCAAACTTTAGGAGCCAATATTGACGACATCCCTATATTATGGGTTGCTGCTCCATTGACCGGTTTAATTGTTCAACCTATCATTGGTTATTTCTCAGACCGAACTTGGACCAGATTAGGCAGAAGAAAACCTTATTTTTTAGCTGGTGCCATTTTAGCTTCGGCTGCGTTATTCATAATGCCAAACTCGCCTATACTATGGTTTGCCGCAGGGATGCTCTGGATAATGGACGCATCTATTAACGTTTCTATGGAACCGTTCCGAGCATTTGTGGGTGATAATTTACCCGAAAAACAACGCACGATGGGTTTTGCTATGCAAAGTTTTTTTATCGGAATTGGCGCTTATGTTGCTTCTAAATTACCTCTAATTTTCACCTATTTCGGTGTTGAGAACACAGCGCCTTTGGGAATTATTCCTGACTCTGTGAAGTACTCTTTTTATCTTGGCGGTGTAGCTTTTATCGTAACCGTTCTATGGACAGTGCTCACTTCTAAAGAATATTCCCCGGAAGAAATGGACGCTTTTGAAAAACAACAAGAAACAGAATTCCAAAAAGAAACCCATTCTGCTGAATGGTTTGCGACCAATGCAAAATCACATTTTACAAAAGGTGTCTTGTTTTTGATTGTAAGTGTCATTTTTTCTTGTGCCATTTTTCATTATGACTTAAAGAAAGATTTATATGTACTTTCACTTGGCTTAATTGGATTGGGTGGATTAGCTATGTTAGTCTCAGGATTATTGCAAAAAGCCAACAAAACAGACAATGGTTTCGTAACCATTATGAACGATTTCCAGTTTATGCCAAAAATTATGAAGCAATTAGCCTGGGTTCAATTCTTCTCTTGGTTTGCTTTATTTTCTATGTGGATTTACACTACACTTGCCGTAACACAACACATTTATGGTACAACAGACACCACTTCGCAAGCCTATAATAATGGTGCTAATCAAGTAGGTGAAATGTTTGCCAACTACAATTTAATTGCTGCTATTGCTGCATTTTTGCTGCCGTTATTAGCCAAATATACCAGTAGAAAATTTACGCATTTCATCGCTTTAACTTTTGGTGGTTTAGGCCTGATTTCAATTTATTTCATTAAAGAACCAACCGTTTTTACCATGGAATGGCTACCAATGATTGGTGTCGGAATTGCATGGGCAAGTATACTGTCTATTCCATATGCAATGCTATCCGGAGCTTTACCATCAAGCAAAATGGGTTACTATATGGGCGTTTTCAACTTCTTTATCGTAAATACAAAATTGGTAGCGGCTTCAATTTTAGGATTTTTATTGTCCAGATTTTTTAAAAGCGAACCAGTTTATGCCCAAATAATTTGTGGCGCATCAAATATTCTTGCCGGAAATATTTAGCT
>JBEBBH010000079.1:0-2901 GCA_041158485.1 Bacteroidota bacterium
AGTTTGATTTTTACCAATGCACACGCTAACGGATGGAAATCTATACACGGCATGTCTTCGGTTTTGGCCGGAATTCCGTCTTTTAAAGATGCTTTTACGTCATCGCCTTATCCGAAGCAAAAAATTGAATCATTAGTGTCTACTTTAGAAAGTGAAGGCTACAATACCTCGTTTTTTCACGGTGCGCCGAATGGTTCTATGGGATTTTTAGGTTTTGGGAATATCTTGGGTTTTGATCACTATTACGGTAAAAACGAATACAACAACGACGCCGATTTTGATGGCGTTTGGGGCATTTGGGACGAACCGTTTTTTCAGTATTTCAACAAAACATTGACACAAAAGAAAGAGCCTTTTATGGCTACGTTGTTTTCGGTTTCTTCGCACGAACCATACAAAGTGCCTGAAAAATATGAAGGCAAATTTCCGAAAGGGAAAGTCAATATCAACGAATGTATCGGCTATACGGATTATGCTTTGAAGCGATTTTTTGCCGAAGCCAAAAAGCAAACTTGGTACAACAATACCATTTTTGTTTTGGTGGCCGATCACGGAAATACCATTGCATACGACGAATACCGCAAAGAATTTAATAGAAATACAGTGCCGATTTTGTTCTTTTCGCCTAATGGAAAATATGTAGGCGTGAACAACGATTTAGCCCAGCAAATCGATATTTATCCTACCTTATTGGACATGATTGGGTATCAAAAGCCTTTTAGAAGTTGGGGAAGAAGTTTGATCAGTGAAAAGCGTGTGCCGCCGTTTGCCGTTAAATACGGTGCTAAAGTTTACCAATTTATGAGCGGCAACTACATTTGTACTTTTGATGGTCAGAAAGCGGTTGGTTTTTACGATAAAGACGATAGAGGCATGGCGAAAAACCTAATCAAAAATCGCAATGCTGAAATGAATGCATTGGAATTGCGTTGCAAAGCGTTTATCCAGGATTACATGGAAAGAGTAGTAGATAAGCGATTGACTACGGTGAAATGATTTTTTCGAAAGAATTGTCATTTCGACGAAGGAGAAATCACATCAACGACAGCACTAAAACTCAGATAATGTGATTTCTCCCTATGGTCGAAATGACAGAATACAAAAAAGCGACTGAAAAGTCGCTTTTTTTATAATTTGTAATTCTAAATGCTTTACAGCTTATTCATATTTTGAGCCAAAGTCTCAATGAACTTTGAAATCGGGCCTTTAATCATCATGGCCATCATCGGATTGAATTCGCCTTCAAACTGCAATTGTACAGCTGTTGATGCGTCTGAAATCGATTCCAAATTAGCGGTTAGGGTAAATGGTAATTTATCGCTGGCTGCTGCTAGGTTGACTTTTGTATGCGGATTGCCTTCTTTCAAACGCAATTTGATCTCCGGCATACCTTTTAAACCAAAATTGAAAATATCATCGCCCAAAACTTCAAACTTGGCAATGTTCTCCGGCATTAATTTTTCATAGTTTTTTACATCAGACAAAGCGTTGAATAAATATTCAGCTGATTGGTCTACGGTAACTTTCGGGCTTTCTAAATTCATTATTTAAGGTTTTAAGAGATGAGAGACTAAAAGATGAGAGATGAGAGACCAAAAGATGAGAGATTTTATCTATCCGTCTATTATCTATCCGTCTATCATCTTAGATTATACATTCCACGTCGACGGACTTTTACGCCATTCCTGTAAAGTAGAAAGTTCTTTTTCGGTAATATAATTTTTGGCTACAGCCAAGTGTAATAAATGTTCGTAATCAGCTAAGGTATTCAATTCCACATTGGCATTTTTGAAATTGTCTACTGCCACATCAAAACCGTAGGTAAAAATAGCGACCATGCCTTTTACATGTGCGCCGGCTTCTTTTAACGCTTCTACCGCCAATAAACTACTGTTTCCGGTACTGATTAAATCTTCAACCACCACTACGTTTTGACCACTTTGCAAAAAGCCTTCTACTTGGTTTTGGCGTCCGTGTTTTTTGGGTTCGGGACGAACGTAAACAAACGGCAATCCCATGTATTCCGCCACCAACATCCCAATCCCAATAGCTCCTGTAGCCACACCGGCAATCACGTCGGGTTTTCCGAATTGTTTTTCGATGTGTTTGGCAAATTCTTCGCGCACAAAATTTCGAATCGCCGGAAACGACAAGATCAATCGGTTATCGCAATAAATAGGAGAGTGCCAACCTGAAGCCCATGTAAAAGGATTTTTAGGATTCAATTTAATTGCATTTATTTGTAAAAGCAATTCGGCTGTTTTTTCGGCTGTATCTTTATTAAAAATCATAGTACAAATGTATAAAGTTTTTGTCAACGATAAACCACTTTTTTTGACCAACGAGGTTGCTAAGGAAACCGATTTTCAGTTGTTTTTATTGGAAAGTGTTGATATTGAGCAAGTCATCGTCAAAATGTTCCAAAACAAAATCCAAAAAGCCTATTTGTATTATCCGGATGAAAAAGCCATACTGAAAAAAGTCAAAGAAAAAATTCCCGTTTGCAAAGCCGGAGGTGGATTGGTTTACAACAAAGCCGGCGATGTTTTGTTCATTTTCAGAAACGGAAAATGGGATTTACCCAAAGGCGGTATCGAAAAAGGTGAAGAAATTGAAGACACTGCCATCCGTGAGGTTGAAGAAGAAACCGGCGTAACCAATTTAAAAATCACCCACAAACTCCAGAAAACCTATCACGTTTTTAAACGCGGCGGCAAATACAAACTCAAAGTAACCCATTGGTACGAAATGCGCACCGATTTTACCGGAACACCCAAACCACAAGCCAATGAAGGCATAGAAAAAGTCGCTTGGCTTGGTCCTGAGGAAATCAAAGAAGCTTTGAAAAATTCTTACGAGAACATCAAATTGTTGTTTGAAGAGGAGGAATTAATGAAGTAA
>JBEBBH010000080.1:0-2810 GCA_041158485.1 Bacteroidota bacterium
CACGGATTGACTCGCGTTCGCGGATTTACGCAAGACGATGCACACATCTTCTGTACACCGGACCAATTGGACAGCGAGTTTAAAAAAGTAATTGACTTGGTATTGTATGTATTCGGCTCATTAGGCTTTGAAAACTTTACAGCACAAGTTTCGGTTCGTGACTTAGACAATCCGGACAAATACATTGGTAGCGTTGAAAACTGGGAAAAAGCGGAAAATGCGATTATCAGTGCGGCACGTGATAAAGGCTTGAATTACATTATTGAAAGCGGTGAAGCTGCTTTTTATGGTCCGAAATTGGATTTCATGGTAAAAGACGCCTTAGGAAGACAGTGGCAATTAGGAACAATTCAGGTAGATTACAACTTACCGGAGCGCTTTGAATTAACTTATAAAGGTGCTGATGACAAGTTACACCGTCCGGTAATGATTCACCGTGCGCCGTTTGGATCTATGGAGCGTTTTATTGCTATTTTGTTGGAACACACTGCAGGAAACTTCCCATTATGGTTGATGCCGGAGCAAGCTATAATCTTGTCTTTGAGCGAGAAATATGAAAATTATGCGAAAAAAGTTTTAGAATTGCTGGAAATTCACGAAATTCGCGCCCTAATTGACAACCGCAACGAGACTATTGGCAAAAAAATCAGAGATGCGGAAGTACAAAAAATGCCGTTCATGTTGATTGTAGGTGAGGAAGAAGAGAAAAACGGAACCATTTCCGTACGCCGTCACGGTCAAGAAGGCAAAGGTAATATTACTGTCACAATTGAAGAATTTGCTAAGATTGTAAACGAAGAAATTGCCAAAACATTAAAAACATTTGAAGTTTAACTAAAATTATAGAGCCATAGCAATTAGAAACAACAGAGGTTACCAACCTAGAGAAGAGAAAAAAGCAGCACACCGTATTAACGAGTTAATCCGAGTGCCTGAAGTTCGATTAGTAGGTGAAAATATTGAGCCGGGAGTTTATAAAACTTCTGAAGCGCTTCGTTTAGCGGAACAATTTGAAGTAGATTTGGTAGAGATTTCTCCAAATGCCGAGCCACCGGTTTGTAAACTGATGGATTATGGTAAATTCATCTACCAACAAAAGAAACGCGAGAAAGAATTAAAAGCAAAATCAACGCAAATCACAGTTAAAGAGATTCGTTTCGGACCTCAAACAGACGAGCATGATTACGAATTCAAAAGAAAGAATGCTGAAAAATTCTTGAAAGAAGGTTCAAAATTAAAAGCTTTTGTATTCTTTAAAGGACGTTCTATTATTTATAAAGAGCAAGGTCAAATCTTATTGTTGCGTTTAGCACAAGATTTGGAAGAATTCGGTAAAGTGGAAGCTATGCCGGTATTAGAAGGAAAGCGCATGATTATGTTCATCGCTCCGAAGAAAAAAGGTAAATAAGTGACTGAGTCACTGAGTTACTGAGAAAACTTAGCTACATAGCCTCTCAGCTACTTAGCTACTACAAAAAGTAAGTAAGTTAAATTAAATAAACTAGGAAAAAATGCCTAAAATGAAAACAAAATCCAGTGCTAAGAAGCGATTCAAAGTAACTGGTTCCGGAAAAATCAAAAGAAAACACGCTTTCAAAAGTCACATCTTGACCAAGAAATCTAAAAAGCGTAAACTAGCGTTAACCCACTCTGCTTTGGTTCACCAATCAGATATGAAGAGCGTTAAAGAACAATTAAGAATTATCTAATCGCTAACAGCCAAAAGCTGCGAGCCTTTAGCTTTCTTTAGGTTAAAAAATCATTTAATAACCTTGGAGTACGGCCTTAAGTTCCCTTGATTCAATTCGGGACGCCTGCTACAAAAAATACACAAAATTATGCCAAGATCAGTAAATTCAGTTGCTAAAAGAGCAAGAAGAAAAAAGATAATGAAGCAAGCCAAAGGTTTCTTTGGTAGACGTAAAAACGTTTGGACAGTTGCTAAAAACGCAGTAGAAAAAGCAATGCTTTATGCTTACCGCGACAGAAAGCAAAACAAGAGAAACTTCCGAGCTTTATGGATTCAGCGTATCAACGCCGGAGCCCGTTTGGAAGGAATGAGTTACTCACAATTCATGGGATTAGTTAAGAAAAACGGTATCGAATTGAACCGTAAAGTATTGGCTGATTTAGCTATGAATCACCCGGAAGCTTTCAAAGCTATCGTGAATAAAGTGAAATAAAAACGTTTGTACAACCACGATTTAACTTACTTACAATAAAAATCCCGGCCTAGCCGGGATTTTTTTATTGCCCTATTCCAATATAGCAGATACAAAAAACAATAAAGTCAAATTAATATTGAAAATGAGTTGATTATTTTTCCCTAAAAGTTGAATTATATCACAATTTTTTTAACTTTGAAAATCCCCGAATTCCATCCTTGAATAAGTAACAATATTTTTAAACGCTTTCAACGAAACAGTTATGTTTATGAGTGGAAATATGATTAAAACAAACACTATTGATTATCAAAAGTTGTTTGTTGAATTACCGGGTTTATATATTATACTTTCAACTGATTTAACCATTATGGATGTCAGTGAAAAATTGACTAAAGCTGCGGGCAAACATCGCTTGGACATGATAGGGAAAAACTTGTTTATAGTTTTTCCTGAAAATCCTGAAGATACCATTGCCGATGGCCCATCCAATCTAAAATACTCCTTGAATTATGTCCTTATGCACAAAGTGCCACACACCATGGCAGTACAACGGTATGACATAAAAAATCAAGATGGTGTATTTGAACAGCGTTATTGGAGTCCGATTAACAAGCCGGTTTTAGACGACAACGGAGAAGTACAATG
>JBEBBH010000081.1:0-18675 GCA_041158485.1 Bacteroidota bacterium
ATTCACGAAGCTTTCTCTGTGCGTCTCTTTTTGCTCTGTGCATCTCTGTGTAATTAAAACACAAAAGTACTCAACAATTCCAAAACATTCGAAATCTCGGCTTGGGAATTGTAGCTGTGCAGGCAAAAACGGAGGCGTTCTTGGCCTTCGGGTACGGTTGGTGACAAGATGGGTTTGACATCGAAGCCTTGTTGTTGCAATTGGGTGGCGATGTGTTTTACTTTATCATTGCCGGGAATGATGGCGGCTTGTATGGCCGATTTGCTGTAGACAAATAGTGGTTTTAGTCCGAGATGTTGTTTTTCTTGGTTGAAGAAAACGATATTGGCTTTCAGTTGCTGTAAACTCTCTTTTTCCCTTTGCAAATTTTGATAAGAAACCAAAATGGTTGCCACACTGTGTGGAGACAAACCGGTAGTATAAATAAAACTGCGGGCGAAATTGACGAGATAGCTTTTGAGTTCGGCACTGCCTAAAATAGCGGCGCCGTGGCAACCGAGTCCTTTACCGAACGTCATGATGCGCGCGAAGACTTGCTCTTGTAAACCGGAGCTTTGGACCAGGCCTTCACCTTGTTCTCCGAATACACCGAGTGCATGGGCTTCATCGATTACTAAGTAGGCATTGTACTTTTGGGCGAGTTGGGTTAAGGCTTCTATATGGGGCGAATCGCCATCCATGGAGAAAACACTTTCGGTGACGATATAAACCGTTTGGAGTTTGGAGTTTGGCGTTTGGAGTTTTTGCAATAGTCGTGACAAATCCTCGGTATCGTTGTGTTGGAATTTATAGGCTTTGGCATGGCTCATTTGGATGCCGTCGCGAATAGAAGCGTGACAAAGTTCGTCGTACAAGATAATATCATTGCGTTGCGGCACACAGCTGAAAAAGCCCACATTGGCGTCGTAGCCGGAGTTGAAAATTAAAGCAGCTTCCGCTTGGTGGAATTGTGCGATACAATTTTCGGCTACTTCATACAAAGGGTGATTACCGGAGATTAAGCGGGAACCGGTGGCGCCGTTGGTTTTGATATTATGGGCTAAAAGATACTGATGCGTTAGGTGAAACAGGTTTTCGTTATGGGCAAAACCGATGTAATCGTTGGAAGCAAAATCCACCTGATTTTTACCCGCGGGCAACTGACGCAAGGCATTATTGTCTTGGCGTTGTTGGAGTTTGGCTTGTAGGGATTTTGGGAGTTTCATGACTACAAATATAGGAAAGGAGAATGATTTTTAGCCCGGATGGGAACGGCATCCTTTTTATTGTTTTATAATAAAGCCCTTCGACTGCGCTCAGGGTGACAAACAATAAAAAGATACAGTGGACAGCCGGATTAGCTCCCCATAAAAAAACCCAACCTTTTGCAAGATTGGGTTTTTCAAGTATTTCGAATCGGATTAGTCGGCTAACACGATTACTTTATTGTCTTTCATTTCGATAGTTCCCGAATTGATTTCCAAAGTGTAGTTTTGATCGTTTACTTTGGTAAACTTATCGGCTACATCTTTGTCGAACTTAAAACTGTTAGCCGCCAATTTAACGGTGCCTTGTTTTAAGATAGAAACTATAGGCGCGTGGTTGTTCAAGATTTGGAAAGAACCATCAACACCCGGCAGGGAAACTGAGGTTACTTCGCCTTTGAACAAGGTAGCTTCCGGTGATACTATTTCTAAAATCATAATTCTAAAATTGTGAATTGTGAATTGTGAATTGTGAATTTAGCATTCACCATTTACCATTCACCATTAATATTACGCTTCTGCTAACATTTTTTGTCCGGCCTCGATAACGTCTTCGATGGTTCCTTTTAAGTTGAAAGCCGCTTCCGGTAAGTGATCCAATTCACCGTCGATGATCATGTTAAATCCTTTGATGGTGTCTTTGATGTCTACCAAAACCCCAGGGATACCGGTAAATTGCTCCGCTACGTGGAACGGTTGAGACAAGAAACGTTGTACACGACGCGCACGAGATACGGCTAATTTATCATCTTCTGATAACTCTTCCATACCTAAGATGGCGATGATATCCTGTAACTGTTTGTATTTTTGAAGAATCTCTTTTACTCTTTGGGCACAATCATAGTGCTCGTTTCCTAAGATTAGCGGCGTTAAGATACGTGAAGTAGAATCTAACGGATCCACCGCAGGATAGATACCTAACTCGGCAATTTTACGAGACAATACTGTTGTTGCATCTAAGTGGGCAAAGGTAGTTGCCGGTGCCGGGTCGGTTAAGTCATCCGCAGGTACGTATACCGCTTGTACAGAAGTAATTGAACCTTTTTTGGTTGATGTAATACGCTCTTGCATCGCACCCATCTCAGTAGCCAAAGTTGGTTGGTAACCTACCGCTGAAGGCATACGGCCTAACAACGCAGACACCTCAGAACCTGCTTGGGTAAAACGGAAGATGTTGTCTACGAAGAACAATACATCTTTTCCTTGGTCTGAACCGGCTCCGTCACGGAAGTATTCCGCGATAGATAATCCTGAAAGGGCTACACGAGCACGAGCTCCTGGTGGCTCATTCATTTGTCCGAATACGAAAGTAGCTTTAGACTCTCTCATGCCCGGTTTGTCAACTTTAGATAAATCCCATCCTCCATTTTCCATAGAGTGCATGAAATCTTCTCCGTATTTGATAATGCCTGACTCTAACATCTCACGAAGCAAGTCATTTCCTTCACGAGTTCTTTCTCCTACTCCTGCGAATACAGAAAGACCACCGTGACCTTTGGCGATATTGTTAATCAATTCCTGAATCAATACTGTTTTACCTACTCCGGCTCCACCGAATAAACCAATTTTACCTCCTTTAGCGTAAGGCTCGATCAAATCGATTACTTTGATTCCGGTGAATAAAACTTCGGTTGAAGTAGACAAGTCTTCGAACTTAGGTGCTTGTTTGTGGATAGGCATCCCGTTAGCACCGTCTTTTGGTAAATCTCCTAAACCGTCGATAGCATCTCCTACAACATTAAATAATCTTCCGTAGATATCAGCTCCGATTGGCATTTGGATAGGTGCTCCTGTAGCGTGTACATCAGTACCTCTGCTCAAACCGTCGGTTGAGTCCATAGAGATGGTACGCACCGTGTTTTCACCAATGTGAGATTGAACTTCAAGAATTAACTTTGAACCATTTTTGTTAATGATTTCTAATGAGTCGTAAATTTTTGGCAACTCAACATCTTTAGTATCAAATACTACGTCAACTACGGGACCGATGATTTGCGAAACTTTTCCTATTGCTTTAGACATTGTTTATGTATTTATTAAATAGCTATTTAGGTTTGAAAAAAATACCTCTTTTTTCAGTGCGCAAAGGTAAATTTTCTATTTTAAAAAATCAATCTTTGACAAGAGTTTTTTTCTTATTTTTTGATAATTCTGTTTCTCAAAAGAACCATCACTGCGTAAAAAGCAAAAACCACTTGACATAGCAAGTGGTTTTTGTGTATTTGAAAAAATTGGTTAGGTTAGAAATTAGCCGGATCCATTGGATACAGAATTCGGTACAATCCTATATTTACTCCTTTAAAGTTAGAGCCGTAAGTTTCGTTGATAGCCTCTAAGAATTTGTTGGCAATTAACGCATAACCTCTTGGGCTTGGATGCACACCATCTAATGAGAACCCGCCTCCGGTTACGTAGGCTGAAGTAACATTAACATTGTTAGCGGCAATACCACCGGTTGCAATTTGCGTTTGTAAAGCATTAGCATTTACAAAAGCCAATCCTTTGGTTTGAGCGATAGACTCAATAGCGCTGTTGTAAGCATCAGTAGCCACTCTAACTTCTTGGATTTCGTCTTTAGACAATACCCAGCTGTCGGCCAAAGGAACAGATACTCCGTTTACTTGAGCCGGGTTTCCGCCTACTGTAGTACCGATAAAAGTTCTGGCCGGCAACACGATTAAATCTTCGTTGGTAGCCATACGATAAGAAGGTATTCCGAAACCGGAAAGGTTAGTCAAATAACTGTCTACAATAACCACCGGATTGGTGCTTGAAGCCGAAAACGAAATGGTTCTTCTGGCTACTTCTGCGGCACTTAACAAACCATTAGATTGTGCAAACAACAAACCATTGTTGTAGGCAGCATAACCGGCATTTAATTGAGCAGCTGTTGTAGCGTCAAGTGGAACAGGATTATAAGGAACTGTAGTAAAGAAAGGAATGGTTGTTACATAAGGTAAGTTGGCCACTACTCCTTTAGCACCATTAGCGGTTAACTGATCTACTAATCCGGTATAAACACTGGCAAATACGTTAGGATCGGTGATGTCGTTAGCCCCGTAAGTAGCCGGATTTAAGTTTCCGGTTTGGTTCACTCCGGTACCACCTGAAGTTGCATAAGCCAATACATCGTTGTTTCCAATCCAAAGAGAGAAGAAAGTCGGACTTTGGGCTACAGCGTCACCAATCACTGAAGCAGAAGAAGAAGATGCAAAACGCACAAAGTACGGGTTAGCATAACTTCCGATTCCGGCAGGATTCCCGTAGGAAGTAGACAATAAGTGGAAACTTTTTGCCCCAGGTACACCCATATTATTGAATGGTCCTGACAATACATTAGTTACTTCAGTAGTAGGTACTCCCGGTACTGAGGCCGGAGCACTTCCGTTAAAGTACAATCTGGTTCCGGCAATTGGAGTGCCTCCCAACAATAGACCTCCGGTATTATCCGCCATAAAAGGAATTTTAAATTCGCCACCGCCTACCAAAGCAAACTGGCTGGCCAAGATACTTGGATACGACCCTTGTTGTCCCGCAATGAATAGCGCATTATCAGCATATCCGGCTGTTAAGGAATTCCCTAAAGACACATATTTTGAAAAATCGGCAGATCCTGCGGTTAATGGCGTTCCGTCTGTAGAATTAGGATCTACAAAAGGCTCATCATCACTATTACATGCTACAAAGGTTAAAGAAACCAATAGTAACCATTTGAAATTTTTTATCATAGTATTATATTTTAAATCTGATTGATAATTACGGATTAACAGTTAATGACAAGAAATATTGTTGACCGATTAATCCAGGCCCAAGAAGTTGTCTGTATTCTTTACCTCCGATGTTGGTAGCTCCCAATTTGAAAGTAGATTTGATACTTGGTACCATGTAGCTGATTTGTGCATCAATTACAGTAGCGGCATCAATCATACCATCGGCAAAGGTAGATTCCCATTTGTATTCATCACTCCATCTTCCACTGATGTTGAAACCGAAGTTTTTGAATAAATTATCATTGCTGATAGTTGCTTTAACACGGTGTTTAGGCGTATTGAAACCAGCCTCAAAGCTCGGGTCTTTAGCTTGGTCAAAATCAAAATCAGCATAGTTGTAGTTAGCCGATACTTCGAAGTTTCTAGGCAATTTTTTAGCCACTCCAACTCCGAAACCTAATGACTTGATTTCGATATCGGTGTTAGTGTACAATTGGAACGCTCTGGTGTTTCCGGTTACCAAGGCATCAACAGATTGAACACCAGGATTAGAAGCACCTAAAGTTAAATCAGGAGCATCTTGAGCAGTACCATATAAAGGAGCCACTACTGTTAAGTTACCAATGAAATCATTGTAAATGTTGTAGTATCCGTTGATGTCGTAAGTAAATCCTTTTACTTCACCTCTATATCCTAATTCAAATGCTTTTACAGTTTCAGGTTTTACTAAATCTACATTTGTTCTTACCAATAAAGCCGCAGCTGCTACCGGGTTAGACGGCGCTAAAGCTGCGAATGCTGCTGCAGATTGTGCTGTATAAGAGTTGTAATAAGCATTGTTACCATTGATGGTAGTATTAGCACCTACTAAGGCTTGACCAAGTGGTGATGTTACCGGTAATGTTTCTTCGTAACGGGTTAAGTTGTCCGGAGCCGAACCTAACAAGATAGCATTTCCAACGTTGAATCCGATGTACTGATCTTGTGTGGTAGGGTTACGGAAACCGGTTTGGAATGACGCTCTGAAGATGTGATTTTTAGCTTCTCCTGCGCTGTATACAAAAGACACTCTTGGTGAATAGTTTCCGTCGAAATTTTCCGCTTTATCATAACGAACCGAACCGGTAAACTTCAATCTGTCTTCCATGAATTTTTTCTGAACTTGAGAATAAACACCATATTCATCGTACTTGATGCCACCGAATTGTGGTGTGTCTGTATAAATTCTTCCGAATGAATTCAGGTCATATCTGCGGTAAGAACCCCCAACTTGAATTTCAGCAAATTTGATTAAATCTCTAAAGTTATAGTTAGCATCAGAGTGGTAGATTTTAGAATTGTCCACCAATTTAGATCCTGTTAATACATTTGGATCAGCAGTTACTTGATTGAATGCATTTTGGAACTCCGGTGTGCCCGGTAAAAATCTTCCGTTATCCGCTGTTGCTCTTGCAGCCAAGTGTGCTTGCGTTGGTGTAGCACCGGCCAAAGTAGATTGAACAAAAGCTCCGGCATATTGACCGAACCAAGTAGCATCCGGTTTCCAAGCTCTGTTGATGTTTAATCCGGTGAATAACATATCGTATGATTTACCACCGTCTTCTGTAGTGTAATATCCTCTAACGAAGAAGTTTTTCCCGGTGAACTCCAATTTGTGTTGTTGCATTTGGAAGCCGTTCAAATAGTAACGGTTAGCCCCTTGGTAAACAGAGTTACCGAAACCGAATTTACTTTGCCAAATAATTTCAAAGTTTTCGTTACCGAAAGGTCTGGCGTGTAAAGAGAAGTCGATTTTGGCATTTCTCACTTTATTATCCGTTAAATCAACCTCATTGTAACCGGTTCTTGAAACATTCTCGTTAGGTAAAACATTTAAGGCAGACGCCGGTAACAATCCTAAGTTAACCAAAGATTGTCCAACGCTTCTGATGTTTGTAGATGCCTCATCACCGTAAACGTTCATACCGTTATAGTTGTGGTGACTTCTGTCTCTTCCTTCTACTGTTTTATCAGTGTAATCAGTGGCCCACCAATCGGTACCTCTCATATAAGTGAAGTTGGCTTTGGCGGCAAAATAATCGTTGAATTTGTGAGCCGCTCTTACGCCATAATCGTAATATTCGTTCGCACCAGCTGCTTTTTGGTTGGTTTGACCATATTTTACATAAGTAGAAATCCCTTGGTATTTGAATGGACTTTTACTGTTCATAAACAAAATACCGTTGAACGCGTTGGCACCGTATAATGCTGATGAAGCACCCGGTAAAAGCTCTACGCTGGCCACATCAATATCAGACACCCCAATCAAGTTACCCAACACAAAGTTCAATAACGGAGAAGAGTTGTCCATTCCATCCACCAATTGCATAAAACGGGTATTGGCTACTGTAGCAAAACCACGCGTGTTGATGGATTTAAACGACATACTACTGGTGTTCATGTGAACTTCTTTTAAGTTCTCTAACCCATCGTAAAAAGATGGAGAAGCTGTTTTCTTCACATCTTTGATAGTCATTCTTTCGATGGTTACCGGAGATTCGCGGACTTTCTCAGGAGCTCTGGAAGCCGATACTACAATCTCGTCTAATTGCGTCTCTTTTTCAGACAAAGAAACTGTGATTTTTTGGTTAGCTGCAGTTACTGTAGCAGTAGTAGAACCATAACCCACACTGGAAATTTCGATGTCAAAAGGTGGTTTTTTTGTTGTAGACAAACTAAAATTACCATCGCCGTCGGTAACTGTTCCGGCACTTTCGCCAACAACTTTAACGTTGGCGCCGGGAACCGGTTGGTTTTTACTGTCTTTTACCGAACCGGATATTGAAGTTTGCGCGTAGGTGATACCGCAAAAAAACAATGAAACGATAAATAAATAAATCTTCATTTGGTTTTAAATTTTGTTGGTTTAAGTAGCCAATGTACAAATATTTTTTTTCAATTGTCAAAAACCAAGCTTAGTTTTTAAGAATAATGTATTGCAATGCCTGATTATCAACAATATGATAAAATATAAAATTGTTACGCTTTTTTTAATGTTTTCGCCCAATCGATAAAAAAAATACTATGCGCACATACAAAATGAATATTCTGTTAAATTTATGATAAATTCGAGCCAAAAAAAAAGCGAGAACAAATCTCGCTTAAACCTTTATATTGTAGTATAAATATTACTATTCAACTGTTACCGATTTGGCTAAATTTCTGGGTTGATCCACGTTACAACCGCGTAAAACAGCAATGTGGTACGACAATAACTGTAATGGAATTGTTGTAATCAACGGAGATAGCGCATCTGAAGTTTCCGGAATTTCAATAATGTGATCGGCCAATTGTTTCACCTGCACATCACCTTTAGTAACCACAGCAATAATTTTACCGCTGCGGGATTTGATTTCCTGAATATTGCTGACCACTTTATCGTAATGTCCTTGTTTAGGTGCAATAACCACAACCGGCATTTGTTCATCGATTAAGGCAATTGGACCGTGTTTCATTTCGGCGGCTGGATAGCCTTCGGCGTGGATGTATGATATCTCTTTTAACTTTAAAGCACCTTCCAAAGCTACCGGGAAATTATAGCCTCTTCCCAAATACAAACAGTTACTGGCATCTTTAAACTTTTCAGCAATTTCCTTGGCAGTCTCATTCGATTCTAATGCTTCGGCTACTTTTTCCGGTATCACTTCCAACTCTTGTAAATAGCGGTGGAAATCCGAATTAGATAAGGTTCCTTTTGCTTTGGCCAAACGCAAAGCCAACATAGTCAATACGGTAATTTGAGTAGTGAATGCCTTGGTAGAAGCTACGCCAATTTCCGGTCCGGCATGGGTGTAAGCACCGGCATGCGTTTCTCTGGAAATAGAAGACCCTACTACGTTACAAACTCCGAAAACGAAAGCGCCTTTTTCTTTAGCCAATTTGATAGCAGCTAAAGTATCGGCTGTTTCCCCTGATTGAGAGATGGCAATCACCACATCTTCTTTATTGATGATAGGATTGCGGTATCGGAACTCGGAAGCGTATTCAACTTCAACCGGTATTCTGGCAAACTCCTCAATAATATATTCAGCTACCAAACCGGCGTGCCATGAAGTTCCACATGCGATAATCAGTATTCTTTGTGCATTTAGGAATCTTTCGATATTGTCTTCTACTCCGGCCATTTGTATAATGCCTTGATTGGCCAACAATCGACCGCGGTAGGTATCTTTAATAACATTGGGTTGCTCGTAAATTTCTTTGAGCATGAAATGATCGTATCCGCCTTTTTCAATTTGCTCCAAATTCATTTGCAACTCTTGAACGTATGGATCAACCAATGAATCGTCTTTGATTTTTCTTATTTTAAGTGGCTTGTGTAGTCTAACAATAGCCATTTCTTCATCTTCTAAATAGATGGCGTTTGAAGTGTATTCGATAAAAGGAGAAGCATCTGAAGCGATAAAAAACTCATTTTCTCCTAAACCAATGGCTAACGGGCTTCCCAATCGGGCCACTACAATTTCATCCGGTTTCTGTTTGTCAAAAACGCAAATGGCATAAGCGCCAACCACCTGATTTAAAGCAACCTGAACAGCCTTCCCTATTTTCAGATTGTCTTTCTTTTGTACATCTTCGATAAGGTTAACCAACACTTCTGTATCCGTATCCGACGTAAAAGTGTAGCCTCTTTTGATTAATTCTTTTTTTAACGGCTCATAGTTTTCGATAATTCCGTTGTGAATAATCACTAAGTTACCGGAATTAGATACATGCGGATGTGAGTTTACATCATTAGGAACCCCGTGTGTTGCCCAACGCGTATGTCCCATACCGATTGTGGCTTTTGATTCGGACAATGCTTTGGATTTTTCTTCCAAGTCAGATACTTTGCCTTTGGTTTTAGCAATGGCAACATCATTACCATCGTATAACATAATCCCCGCGCTGTCGTAACCTCGGTATTCTAGTCTTTTTAAACCTTTTATTACTATAGGATACGCTTCACGGTATCCGATGTAGCCAACAATTCCACACATAACTTTATAGATTAATCTGGTTTGGTATAATAAATTTGAATTTTTAGTCTTTTATCCTCCGGCACAGAAGAATGAGATCCGTAAAGGATAGTTCCCAATGGGTTTGCCACCGACATACTTGGCGCACTTACGGTATTGGTATTTGGTGTTTTCAATTTAGAAAACGCAACGTTGTTGATACTTTCTGTAACCGCCAATCCTAATCTGACATTAGTGGAATCGTTGCTGATTAAATTTCTTAAATGATTGGTAATTCTCACCTTGTACTTGATTCCTCTTCCATTGTCAACCTCTTCTTTTTCGATAATGCCGCCATGGACAAATTTATTAAATTTAGGATAAGCAGCGTTAGATGAAAAATCAAAAGAATAATCTACCAATGGTCTTTTGTTGTTCAAATCGTATAAAAAGATACGATTAGGCTCGGAAATTCCTGTATTGGCCATTGCTGTTCTATCGATGTAAAAAGTCAGATTGGCTTCATTAATCATCCATCCATTAGCTTTGATAGCCTCGATTTCATCAGCTATTCCATTGTTGTCAGCATCCGGACCGAATACATCAATGACCGCCATGGAACCTTCTCCTCCTTTTAAGTATAAAGTGGAAGCTTCTTGCGTGTTATTGGCCGTAGTGTTTAAATAATCGGTGTTTTCATTACTGTTATTGAGTAAGCTCACAGTGTTACCGGTTAAATTCAGCGCCAAAGTTTTGTTGACTCTTTTATACACCGTCTCTCCGTCAACCGTAGTTGCTTTATCTTCGTTATAATAAATGGTAATTTTACCGCCTTTAAAGTTAAGCAAAGCCATACTGCCGGCATTTCCGATACTTTCCGTTTTAAAGTACAAGCCTCTGAAATAGTTTTTAAAAACCTGATTGTTGGCCAACTGTCCCGTTGGCGCATTTAAAATTAGATTGGTGAAAACGGATTTGTTTAAATGCAATCGCATCGAAGGAGCAAATCGGGTTTCCACTTCTTCTCCATCGTCATTTAAGGTTACGGTTTTGTGTTCTCTTTTGTCGAAAAAGAATTGGGCATTTTGTTGACCGTTTAAATTCTGAGGATCAGTTGTAGGCAAATCGTTCAATAAGGTCGGAACTTTGAAATTGTCAATTTCAGTATTCATATCTGTATAAAACAATTGTTGTTCGCCCAAAGACTGCGTCGGATCTAAATCTCTTAAATAATAATTAGATTGGTAAACACTCAATTTAAACTTCGATTCAGGATTACCGTAAATAGAATCCAAGTCATAGGTTTTAACGCCGTCTTCATCTTCATCTAAAAACGTACTGAAATAAGGAATATCCAAAACAACACTGTCTATTGCTGTTGGCAATGTATCGTAATCTTCAGGATCAATATTGTTAAATTGAGGATCAGAGGTTCCTAATTCTACTTGAGTCACAAAATTAGCTTGTGTGGTTCCGAAAGCCGGATTTTCGTAAAACCCGAGTGCATTAACCGGTAAATTATTAGAGGCTATAGGCCCTAACTTTTGGTTGTATGCTTTAACAGTAGCACCGGTGTACAGTTCAAATCCAAAATGATCGTCCCCTACAATATCGGTTCCGATTTCGTTGTAATCTTTGTCACATGACACCAATAAAGTTAAAGCGGTAAGCCCAAATGCGAACTGTTGTAAAAATGATTTTTTAAACATAAAATGTAGTGATTTTTATGGAAGCATATTTTTGTAAAACTGCGTGTATGCTTCCGCGAATTTATCTTTCGGGGTGAAAGGTAAAAAAGGTTTCTCTGAAGATTCTATAAATTTTGTTAAACTTGCCGATACATTATCAGACGCTATAATTACGCCGTCGGAGTGTTTTACAGCAGCCATAATTAAATGATCGTAATTAGGCGTTTCCAATTCTTTTACTGCGTCTTCAGGAATATTGTCAAACTTAACTTTATTGATCATTTCCTGATCCAAATTCCCGTCAAAAGACTGACCATAAACAGAAGTTACAATTTTAGTATCCGAAAACAAGGCCTCGTCTTTGTAATAATGTTTCATGTACACAGGCAACAAGCTGGCCATCCATCCGTGAACGTGAATAATATCAGGCACCCAATTGAGTTTTTTTACCGTTTCTACTACACCTTTGGCAAAGAAAATAGCGCGCTCATCATTATCCGGATACAACACTCCGTCCTCATCGCTAAAAGTGGCTTTGCGCTTGAAATACTCGTCATTATCGATAAAATAAACCTGGATTCTTTCTTTAGGAATAGAAGCTACTTTGATTATCAAAGGCATGTCTAAGTCGTTTACCACTAAATTCATCCCGGACAAACGAATCACCTCGTGTAATTGATGCCTTCTTTCATTGATATTTCCGTATCGTGGCATGAATATTCTAATTTGTCCTCCTTGATCATTAATCATTTTAGGAACGTCATACGACATTAAAGAAACTTCATTTTCAGCCAAGTAAGGCACCACTTCAGATGATACATACAATATCCTCTTATTTTCCATAATTTTTGTAACTTTATTTATTGGCAATAAAAAACAGGCAAAAGTACAAAAATTTATGCAGTTATTTATGAAAATAGTAAGTTTGCAACTCATTTACCAAAGCCAATGCTCATTTTTAACAATCAAAATGAATTAGTTGCTCATTTAGCTGCTGTTTCTAAAACCTTTTCTACCATTGGTTTTGTGCCTACTATGGGTGCTTTGCACGAAGGGCATTTGTCTTTGTTGCGAGCAGCTGTGGCGAATAACGATTTGACTGTCATCAGTATTTTTGTCAACCCGACGCAATTTAACAATGCCGATGATTTGGCCAAATACCCCAGAACTTTAGAAGCAGATGTGGCCAAAATCAAAACGGTTTCTAATAAAATTATAGTGTTTGCGCCCAGCGTAGACGACATTTATCAAGGCAACACCGTTTCGGAGTCTTTTGATTTTGACGGTTTGGAATACCAAATGGAAGGACAATTTCGTCCCGGCCATTTTAATGGTGTAGGCACAATTGTAAAACGATTGTTCGAAATTGTAAAACCCACCAACGCCTATTTTGGCGAGAAGGATTTCCAGCAGTTGCAAATCGTCAAAAAAATGACTGCTAAAGAAAAACTTCCGGTAAACGTAATTGGCTGCCCGATTTTAAGAGAACCCAACGGCTTAGCCATGAGCTCCAGAAACGAAAGACTGACAGATGCCGAACGAAAAGAAGCCGCTATCATATATAAAATATTATTGGAGAGTCGGGAACTATTCGCTAAAAAGTCGGCTACCGAAGTCACCCAATGGGTTCAAAAAAGCTTTGCCAAACATCCTGCTTTTGCGTTGGAATATTTTCAAATTGCCGACGAAGCCACTTTGTTGCCTTGCACTCGTAAAAGCCAAAATAAAAAATACCGTGCTTTCATTGCGGTTTTTGTCAACAATGTCCGATTGATTGACACTATTTCATTAAATTAATTACCTTTGCCCCATGCAAATTCAAGTAGTAAAATCAAAAATACACCGCGTTAAAGTTACGGGTGCCGATTTAAATTATATTGGCAGCATCACCATTGATGAAGCCTTGATGGATGCTTCAAACCTAATTGAAGGAGAAAAAGTGTCTATAGTAAATGTGAACAATGGCGAGCGTTTCGAAACCTATGTTATCAAAGGATTGAAAAACTCAGGTGAAATTACCCTTAACGGTCCGGCCGCACGCAAAGTGCACAAAGGCGATATCATCATCATTATGTCGTATGCCATTATGGATTTTGAAGTCGCCAAAACATTTAAACCGTGGTTGGTTTTCCCTAACGAAAACGACAATTCTCTTACCTAAACCTTGAAAAAACAACTTCGTAAATGGCTCACGATTCTCATTCCTCTTCTGATAGGAATCGGAATCATTTACTACCAATACACCACACTCCAACCGGAGGAAATTGACAAAATCAAAATCAGCTTTCAAAAAGCCAATTACTATTACATATTATTGTCTTTAGTGATTGCGGTTACCGGACATTGGTCCAGGGCTTACCGCTGGAAATTTGCGCTGAATCATTTGGGCTATAAAACGCAGTTTTACAATAACTTTTTCACCGTTTCGGTTTCTTATTTGGTGAATCTCACCGTACCACGCTCTGGTGAAATTTCGAGAGCTGCTTTGTTAAAAAAATACGAAGATGTGCCTTTTGACAAGGCTTTCGGCACTATAGTAGCCGAGAGAATTGTGGATTTGTTCATTTTTTTCTTGTTTGTGATTATTGGCTTTGTATCTCAATTTGATGCCATCTATCAATTCTTATTGAGTAAAAACATTTCCCTGCAAACGCTTATTTACTACGCTATTTTTGCCGTATTCCTGGGCATTGTTTTTCTGTTGATTT
Organism: Bacteroidota bacterium; assembly: GCA_041158485.1. Taxonomy (GTDB): domain Bacteria; phylum Bacteroidota; class Bacteroidia; order Flavobacteriales; family Flavobacteriaceae; genus Flavobacterium. Next base: position 14,327 of record JBEBBH010000081.1, read on the forward strand.
GGATTTATGCCGAATGGAACATCATCCTTAAACTCAAGAAAAAACTCTCCGGCCTCATTGAAGGCATGATGACGATTTTTAAAATGGAGCAAAAATGGGAATATCTTTTTCATTCTTTCTTTATTTGGTTTTCGTATTTGGCCATGTTCTACGTGACCATTTTTGCCTTGCCTGAAACTGCCGAGATGAGTTTTGACATCGTCATTATGGGCTTTATCTTCGGAAGTTTGGCGGTTGGGTTTTCTAACGGAGGCCTTGGAGCCTACCCGTTTTCCATCGCCTTGATTTTCTCACTTTACGGCATTTCTAATGATGTAGGCACCGCTTTCGGCTGGTTGGTTTGGACTTCACAAACCTTGCTCATCATTACTTTGGGATTGACCTCTTACGTTTTGTTGCCGGTGTTTAACCGCAATAAATAATTTACTATCTTGCTGAGCATTTCAGCATTTATTTCTTTAACCAAAACCAAAGCCCATGAAACAATTGTTGTTCCTTATTCTGTTTGTTTGTTCCGGTTCTTTGATGGCCCAAAAGACCATAACCGACACTATATCCTCCAAAAAATTAAACGAAGAGCGCGAAATCAAAATCAGTCTGCCGCCTTCGTATTCCAAAAATAAAGCGCAAAAGTATCCGATGTTATTGTTGCTGGACGGCGACTTCCTGCACGATGCTTTTCAAGGGGCATTGAGTTACGGTTACTTTTGGGATGATTTGCCCGAAGTGATTATAGTATCGGTTAGTCAAAATAAAAACAACGAGCGCGAAACCGATTGTATGTTGGATGAAACCACCGGTTTACCGTCTGAAAAAGGGGAAGCATTTTTCGAGTTTTTAGGCATGGAATTGATTCCGATGATTGAGAAAAATTTCCGTATTGCACCTTTCCGTATTGCCGCCGGTTTAGATACTACAGCCGGATTTTTAAATTGCTATTTGTATAAAGAACAACCTATTTTTAATGCTTTTATTTCGATGAGTCCGGAATTGGGAACCGAAATGGAAGAACGCATAGTAGAACGCTTAACAGCCATGCAACAACCGCTTTTTTACTACCATTGTTCTGCCGATGGCGATGTTAAAAAGATGAGAACCCGCATTCAAGCGTTGGATGAGTTGGCTGGTAAAATCAACAATCCAAAAGTAAATTATCGTTACGACGACTTCAAAGGTTCTTCGCACTATTCCTTGGTTTTACATGCCATTCCGAGTGCATTGTACCAAATATTTTCGGTGTACCAGCCGATTTCTACAGTAGAGTTTCAAGAGAAAATCGTCGTTTTACCTTCCGGTTATGTGGATTATTTGGTTCAAAAATACGATATGCTTGAAAAGTCATTCAACCTGAAACTACAAATCAGAATGAACGATTTTAAAGCCATCGAATCCGCCATCTTGAAAAACAAAGCGTACAACGAGTTCGATCAATTGGCGCAATTGGCGCGCAAAAATTACCCAAAAACCATGTTGGCCGACTATCACATGGCGCAGATGTATGAAAAGCAAGGCGACAATGCCCGTGCGCTTAAATCCTATTTGGCCGCGTTCCAACAATCAGAAGTAGGCGATTTGACCAAAGATATGATGATGGAAAGAGCCGATGAAATAAAAAAATCAATGCCGAAAAAAGGTAAAAAAGGCCAAGAAGTAATTGAAGAAACACCGGTTGAAGAAGTACCGGCAGAAACGCCAAGCGAAACCCCGACAGAAACCCCAACAGAAGAGAAAAAATCAGAATAATGGCCAAACTCAAAACGACTTTCTTTTGTCAAAATTGCGGTACCCAATACGCCAAATGGCAAGGACAATGCAATGCTTGCAAAGAGTGGAATACCATAGCCGAAGAGATTATTCAAAAAGAAGAAAAAACAGATTGGAAGCCTACAACTTCTGAAAACAAAAGAGTTTCCAAACCCCTGAAAATAAACGAAATCGATTCGACGCAGGAAGTCCGCATGGACACCACCGACAGCGAATTGAACCGTGTGTTGGGTGGCGGAATCGTTCCGGGCTCACTCATCCTTTTGGGTGGAGAACCGGGCATTGGAAAGAGTACATTATTGCTTCAAATTTCCTTGAAACTTCCCTACAAAACTTTGTATGTTTCGGGTGAAGAAAGTCAGAAGCAAATTAAAATGCGCGCGGAACGCATCAATCCCAACAGTGACAACTGCTTGATTTTGACCGAAACCAAAACCCAAAATATCTTCCGTCATATTGTAGAAGTCGAACCCGATATTGTAATTATCGACTCCATCCAAACCTTGCACACCGACCATATTGAATCGACTGCCGGAAGTATTTCTCAAATTCGGGAAACCACCGCCGAGTTGATTAAATTCGCCAAAGAAACCAACATACCGGTTATCTTGATTGGTCACATCACCAAAGACGGCAATATCGCCGGGCCAAAGATTTTGGAGCACATGGTCGATACCGTATTGCAATTTGAAGGCGATAGAAATCACGTGTACCGCCTGTTGCGTTCTTTAAAAAACCGTTTTGGTTCTACAGCCGAATTGGGTATTTACGAAATGCAAGGCTCAGGTTTACGCGAAGTTTCTAATCCGTCGGAAATCCTCATATCGCACCGCGAAGAAGAACTCTCTGGAACCGCCATTGCCGCTACTTTAGAAGGCATGCGCCCGTTGATGATAGAAATTCAAGCACTCGTTTCCACCGCAGTTTATGGTACACCGCAACGCAGTACCACAGGGTATAACGCGAAGCGATTGAATATGATTTTGGCGGTGTTAGAAAAACGCGCCGGATTTCGCTTAGGTACCAAAGACGTCTTTTTAAACGTAACCGGCGGCATCTCGGTAGATGATCCGGCGATTGATTTGGCTGTAGTGGCTGCTATTTTATCTTCTAACGAAGACATAGCGGTTGGGAAAGACGTTTGTTTTGCCGGAGAAGTGGGTTTGTCCGGAGAAATCCGCCCGGTAAACCGTGTAGAACAACGCATTCAAGAAGCAGAAAAGTTAGGTTTTGCCACGATATTCGTTTCCAAATACAACAAAATTGCACTCAAAAATCCACTCATCAAAATCGTTTTAGTTTCAAAAATTGAAGAAGTCGTCGAGCAATTGTTTGGCTAATTTCAAGCCTTGTCAAGCTATTGTTTAGCCACCTTTAGAAGTCGTTTCGATCATGAGAACCACCCGACAAAAAGTTTTTTTAGGCCTTAAAATCAGCGGCATTTTGTTGCTGTTAGGCTTAGTCTTGCTTTTTATATTTCGCGGGAGTCTTTTGAATAAGGTAATTGATAGGATTGATGCCAAAATGCAGCGCGATTACCAATGCCGATTTCAAGTCGCCAAAGCCGAGTTTCAAGGATTATCCGATTTGGAATTCCAACACATTACGCTCGTGCCCAACCAAGCTGATACTTTGGTGCGCATTGACAACTTAAAAACCAGTGTGAATTTTTGGAAACTACTCACCGGGGATATCCAATTGGGCAAACTCGACATCAACCGCGGTTATGTTCAGTTGGTAAAAACCAAAAATGGCAGCAACTTTGAGGCCTTTTTGCGTTCCAAAAAAGAGTCGAAAGAAACTGCCGAAGTCAACTATGCCAAACTGCTCAATCGCCTTACTTCTAATTTACTCGACTTGGTTCCAACCGACATGCAAGTGAAAGGCTTTGCGATTAAGATAGATGATTTGGGACATAAAGTGGTTTTCGATTTCAACCAACTGGCTTTATCCGATAAAAAATTGAACACTTTGATTGAAGTGACTTCGGAAGACTTCTCTCAACAATGGGCTGTGACCGGATTTGCGGATCCGCGGGAACGAAAAGCCGATTTGGAATTCTTCAATCCAAAAAGCGACACCATTCGATTACCGTATTTGTCCCAAAAATTTCAGTTGAAAACCGGATTCCAGTCGATCCATTTCAACTTAGAAAATTTGGCCATGGACAGCGGCGAATTGCACATAGATGGCTATTCTTCCATCCGCGGTTTGGTGGTAAACCATCCCAAAATCGCTTCCAAAGACGTAGTCATTCAAAACGCCCGATTTGATTACCGTTGGGTTATAGGCTCCCGCTTTTTGGCACTTGACAGCACTTCGACTTTGCAATTAAACAACATCAAATGCAAGCCTTATGTGGCTTACACGAATGAAGAAGATAAGATTTATGCCTTGAAATTAGCCATTCCGAAAATGAAGGCACAAGATTTTATCAACTCCTTGCCTACCGGATTGTTTCGTCATTTTGAAGGGATGGAAGCCCAAGGTCATTTTAGTTATGCATTGCATTTTGAATACAACAACCACAAACCCAAAGACCTGATTTTCGAGAGCAAACTGCAACCCGAAGGCCTGAAAATTAC
>JBEBBH010000082.1:0-6456 GCA_041158485.1 Bacteroidota bacterium
TGTTTGTCAACCGGCGCCTTATTTGCCGCTATCTTAGAACCGCTTTTGTACGGAAAGAAAATTGTCCCTTACGAGTTATTCTTTGGGCTATTGGTCGTCATTGGTTTGTATATCATTTTTAATGTCGAAGGCAACTATTTCCTGGGCATTTTAACGGCTTTATCTTCCGCTTTTTTATCGGCTTTGTTTGCTGTTATCAATAGCCGATTGGTCCAATCTTACGACGCAACGGTTATCTCATTTTATGAACTCAGCGGAGGCGTTGTTTTCTTTTCTTTTATTTTGTTTTTCTTCGGAAGTTTTTCGGTATCGTTCTTTCAGTTGTCTGTGAAGGATCTATTGTATTTACTGATTTTGAGTTCGGTTTGTACGGCCTATGCTTTTATTGCTTCCACTTCGGTGATGAAGTTTTTAAGTCCCTATACCGTAATGCTAACCATTAATTTGGAACCGATTTACGGCATCATTTTAGCCGTTTTGATTTTTGAAGAAAAGGAAGAAATGAGTCTGGGTTTTTACTTCGGTGCCTTCATAATCCTACTGACTGTTCTTTTGAATGCGGTGATAAAAAGCCGAAAAAAGACTGTTTCCTAAAAATGGAGTTCGACTTTTGATTGTTTAAAACTAATCCGTCGGAATTGCTTTTTATCACAATTTAAAATTTTATATTTGCTACTCGTTTAAACAAAACTAACAACCTATGGAATATTTAGATTTTGAACTCCCTATCAAGGAATTAGAAGATCAACTAGATAAATGCCAGTTAATCGGTCAAGAATCGGATGTAGATGTGACCAACACTTGCAAACAAATAGAGAAAAAATTAGAAGAAACTAAAAGAAAAATCTATAAAAATTTGACAGCTTGGCAACGTGTTCAGCTGTCTCGTCACCCTAACAGACCTTACACTTTAGAACACATTACCAACTTAACCAATGGTACTTTTTTAGAATTGTTTGGCGACAGAAATTTCAAGGATGACAAAGCCATGGTGGGTGGTTTGGGTAAAATTGACGGACAGTCGTTCATGCTAATCGGTCAGCAAAAAGGAATCAATACCAAAATGCGTCAATTGCGCAACTTCGGTATGGCCAGTCCGGAAGGTTACCGTAAAGCCCTTCGCTTGATGAAAATGGCTGAGAAGTTCAACGTTCCTGTGGTAACCCTAATCGATACTCCGGGTGCTTTTCCGGGATTAGAAGCTGAAGAGCGCGGACAAGGTGAAGCCATCGCCCGTAATATTTTGGAAATGATTCGTTTAAAAGTGCCTATCATTTGTGTGATTATCGGAGAAGGTGCTTCCGGTGGTGCTTTAGGAATTGGCGTTGGAGACAGGGTATTAATGATGGAAAACACTTGGTACTCCGTGATTTCTCCTGAATCTTGTTCGTCTATCTTATGGAAAAGCTGGGAATACAAAGAACAAGCTGCCGAAGCTTTAAAACTGACCTCCACCGATATGAAGAAAATGAAATTGGTAGACGATGTGATTCCTGAACCTCTTGGCGGTGCACATTACGATAAAGAAACTACTTTTAAAACAGTAGAGCAATATATTATGAAAGCCTTTAACGAATTGAAAGATTTATCAACAGACGAATTAGTGTCGCAAAGGATGGATAAATACAGTAAAATGGGCGAATTCAAGGAATAAATTCTCACAAAATTTAACTCTAATCCGAAGCCCTATGGTTTCGGATTTTTTTTGGGTTATCAACAAAAAAGGCAAACTTATAAACATCGTTTTTGAATAACTCAATCTCATTAATTTGACCAAATTGGTTACTTTCGTTTCATGGAAAATCTCAGAAATATTAACCCGATTAAGGTAGATAAAACTACCATCATCAATTTAGAAAAAGGCAAACTCCCGCCACAAGCGCTCGATTTGGAAGAAGCGGTTTTGGGTGCTATGATGATCGATAAAAAAGGGGTGGATGAGGTGATCGATATCCTGCAACCCGATGCATTTTACAAAGACGCTCACAAACACATATTCGAGGCGATTTTTCAGTTATTCACCGATTCGCAGCCTATCGACTTGTTAACAGTTTCTGCTCAGCTCAAAAAGAACGGCAAACTCGAATTGGCTGGAGGCGATTTCTATCTGATTCAGCTGACCCAAAAAATCTCTTCGTCGGCACACATCGAGTTCCATTCGAGAATTATTTTACAGAAATACATCCAAAGAAGTTTGATCAAAATTTCTTCGGAAATCATAGAGGAATCTTACGACGAATCAACCGACGTATTCGATTTGCTCGACAAAGCCGAATCCAAGCTGTACGAAGTAACGCAAGGTAACATTAAACGTAGCTCGGAAACTGCTCAAAGTTTGGTAATTCAAGCCAAAAAGCGAATTGAAGAAATCGCCAACAAAGAAGGATTGAGCGGTATAGCCACCGGTTTTGAAAAACTGGATAAAGTCACCTCAGGTTGGCAACCTTCTGATTTAATTATTATTGCTGCTCGTCCGGGTATGGGTAAAACGGCCTTCGTATTGTCGATGGCCAGAAATATGGCGATTGATTTTGGCGCACCGGTAGCACTATTCTCCTTAGAGATGTCTTCCGTGCAGTTAATTACCCGTTTGATTTCCTCCGAAACCGGTTTGTCTTCTGAGAAATTGCGTACCGGAAAATTAGAAAAACACGAGTGGGAACAATTGTCCACCAAAGTAAAAGACTTAGAAAAAGCACCTTTATACATCGATGACACACCTTCGCTTTCCATCTTCGATTTAAGAGCGAAAGCCCGTCGTTTGTCATCTCAACACGGTATCAAAATGATTATCGTCGATTACCTTCAGTTGATGACGGCCGGCGGAAACGGTAAAGGCGGCGGAAACCGTGAACAGGAAATTTCCACCATTTCCCGAAACTTAAAGGCTTTGGCCAAAGAGTTGGAAGTGCCGGTAATTGCCTTGTCACAGCTTTCCCGTGCCGTAGAAACACGTGGTTCCAGCAAAAGGCCATTGTTGTCGGATTTGCGTGAATCGGGTGCAATTGAGCAAGATGCAGATATTGTATCTTTCATCTATCGTCCGGAATACTATAAAATTGATGAATGGGACGATGAAGAACAATCGCCAACCGCCGGACAAGCCGAATTTATTATCGCTAAACACCGTAACGGTTCTTTGGAAAACATCCGTCTGAAATTCATCGGTAATTTGGGTAAATTTGACAACCTTGAAGAATACGGCAGTAGTTTTGACGATTTACCGTCGCGCATGAACAGCGATGACAATCCGTTTTTCACTAAAAACCTACCATCTGCCAATGAAGCTTTCGGAAGTAACATCAACACCAATGACGACGACAGCGACGTCCCGTTTTAAAATAACAATCCCGATTCCGTCGGGATTTTTTTATGATTAATTTCACAGTAAATCTGTTATCTTTGGGTAAAATATTGCTGCGAATGTTTAAAAAGTCACTGTACATTTTCTTCCTATTGTTTTTCTTTTCTGCTAAGGCCAATTTTTTGTTATTGCCGATGGATGAAGTGGCGCAGAAAAACCACCTTAAAGCTTACGGTATTACCTATTGGGCACTTGACAAGCAATACAAAGCGAGTTGGTTGCTCAACTATCGCGGTGGCTCTTTTTTATTACCTGATGTCCCTGAAATTCGCAAAGAGTGTCAAATTCGAGGGGTGAGTTTCGAAGTGATTTCCGATGCCGAAATGCAGTCGATTCTAAACGATATTTCCAGTCCGTCTCAAAACATGGAAACAGTGGTGCTAGAGAAAGCGCCGAAGATAGCCGTGTATTCACCGCCGGGCAAACAACCTTGGGATGATGCGGTAACGATGGTCCTGACGTATGCCGAAATCCCGTTTAAAGTGATTTATGATGAAGAAGTACTGAGTGACCAACTCATTTTATACGATTGGTTGCATTTGCACCACGAGGATTTTACCGGACAGTACGGCAAGTTTTACGGAGCCTATCGCAATGCGCCTTGGTACATAGAGCAGAAAAAAGAAGCCGAAGCCTTGGCGGCTAAATTAGGTTATGGTAAAGTATCGCAAGAGAAATTAGGAGTAGCCAAGAAAATACGCGACTTTGTGATTGGCGGTGGTTTTATGTTTGCCATGTGTTCGGCGACGGATAGTTTTGACATTGCGCTTTCTGCTGAAGGCGTAGACATTTGTGAACCGATGTTTGATGGTGATAACAGCGATGCCAACTACCAATCGCAAATTGATTACAATAAGACTTTCGCGTTTAAAAATTTTATCCTCGACAGAAAACCGGAGCATTACGAGTTTTCGGATATTGATATGACGGAAAAACGCCGTATTCCGTTTGAAAAAGACTATTTCACTTTGATGGAGTTCTCTGCCAAATGGGACGTCATTCCGAGTATGTTGTGCCAAAACCACACGCAGTTGGTGAAAGGGTTTATGGGACAAACCACGGCATTCGACAGCGAGTTAATCAAATCGAATGTTTTGATTTTGGGTAAGAATGAGCTCAACGATGAAGCGCGTTACATTCACGGTCAAAAAGGAAAAGGCTTCTTTACCTTTTATGGTGGCCACGATCCTGAGGATTATCAGCATAGAGTAGGTGACGAGCCAACGGTTTTAGACTTGCATCCAACATCTCCCGGTTTCCGTTTGATATTGAACAATGTGTTGTTTCCGGCAGCGAGAAAGAAACCACAGAAAACATAAAAAAATCCCAAACTACTTAGAGTTTGGGATTTTTTTTAGCCCCGATAGCAGTGGAAATCCTTTTTATTGTTTTAAATATATTCCCTTCGACTGCGCTCAGGGTGACAAAACAATAAAAAGATTGTAACGTATAGCGGGATTAGCTTCTGATATTATTTATTATTCTCAATCACGTAGTTCAATACTTTTTGAATCAAATGCACACGATCTTTCCCGGTTACATTGTGTTTGTGCATTGGGTAAGGGAAATAATCGACTTGCTTCCCGGCTTCTACAAACTTTTTCACTAACGATAAATTGTGCTGTTCTACCACTACGTCATCGCTTGTTCCGTGGATTAAAAGCAATTTCCCTTTGAGGTTTTTCACGTAATTGTACACGGTGTTTTCTTCAAATCCTTTGGCGTTTTCTGCCGGAGTATCCATATAACGCTCGCCGTACATGACTTCGTACCATTTCCAGTCGATTACCGGACCGCCGGCAACGCCTACTTTAAAGGTATCAGCTTTGCGAAGCATTAAAGAAGTGGTCATAAAACCGCCATAACTCCAGCCGTGAACTGCCAAGCGATTGCCATCTACATAAGGCAACGATTTTAGGTATTCTACGCCTTTGAGTTGGTCTTCCATTTCGTAAGTGCCCAGATTTCTGTGGATGCTGCTTTCGAAAGCAAAACCTCTGTTGTCCGAACCTCTGTTGTCTACGGTAAATACCAAATAGCCTTGTTCGGCCATCCAGTACATCCATAAATTGGCGCCGTCAAGGAAAGAGTTGGTAATCATTTGCGCGTGCGGACCGCCGTAAACGTATACCAAAACCGGGTATTTTTGGGTTGGATCAAAATTACTTGGTTTGATTAAACGCGTGTATAAATCGGTTGTACCGTCGGCTGACTTGATGGTTTTGATCTCGGCGGTACCGATTTCGTAACCGTCGTATTTATTCGGACTCACCAAAAGGGTTTTGGCTTTTAGGTTTTTGTCGTATAACAACGATTTTGATGGTGTGTCGTGGTTAGAAAACTCGTCAAAGAACCAATTTCCGTCGGCACTCGGCACTACGTTGTGAACTCCTTGGTCTTTAGTGATTAAAGTTTGTTTGCCTTTTAAGTCGACTTTATATACCAACATATTGGTTGGGTTTGGTCCGGTCGCTTTGAAATAAATTTCGGTTCCTGCAATGTTGGTACCAATAATATCTTTGGCCACGAAGGCATTGTTGGTTAACTGCTTGATGAGTTTGCCTTCTAAGGTATAATAGTATAAATTTTGAAAACCGTCTTTTTCACTAAACCAAATAAAGTTATTCGACTTGGCATTCGGGAAAAACGCTTCGTGTTCCGGTTCTACCCAACGTGGATTTTTTTCGTTTAAAATGGTTCTGATAAATGTACCGGTTGCAGCATCATACAAGTTTAGGCTCATGTCGTTTTGACCGCGATTCAACTCAGCAATCAAAACAAATTTCTCGTCCGGTGTCCAAGATAAGTTGGTTAAATAGTCGTCTTGACTTCCTTTTGGAGCAATGAAAACTGTTTTGCCAGTGGCAACATTGTAAATGCCTACGCGTGGTTTTTCGCTTTTTTGCCCAATCATCGGGTATTTGATGTTGACTAATTTGCCCGGTGTTTCGGTGATGTCTAATAATGGATAATCAGCTACTTCGGTTTCGTCTTTTTGGTAGAAAGCCAAATAGTTTGATTTAGGCGACCAAAAAATACCGCCGCTGATGCCGAATTCGTTGCGCGCAATCGATTGTCCGGATACGTTACCT
>JBEBBH010000083.1:0-5632 GCA_041158485.1 Bacteroidota bacterium
AAATATCCGTATGAGCAATACTCGGTGATTCAAGGCGGCGACGGCGGTATGGAATACGCCATGTGTACTTTGGTTTTAGGCGAAGGCGAACTGAATGGTTTTATTGGCTTGATTGCTCACGAATTCGGGCATTCTTGGTTCCAACATGTTTTGGCCAGCAACGAAAGCAAGCATGGTTGGATGGACGAAGGCTTTACCTCATTTATTGAAGATACGGTGATGAATCAGTTTGCAGAGAAAAAAGCTGCGAATCCTTATGCAGGCGCTTACAAAGGTTATGTTGATATGGTAAAATCCGGAAAAGAGCAACCGCTGTCTACACATGCCGATCGTTTCGATATCAACCGATGCTACAGCATTTCATCTTACAGCAAAGGAGAACTGTTTTTGAGTCAGCTGATTTACCTCATTGGAAAAGACAATCTGATGCAAACCTTGCGCCGTTACTACGAAGATTTCAAATTCAAGCACCCAACGCCAAACGACATCAAACGCACGGCTGAACGTGTATCGGGAGCTAATTTGGATTGGTATTTGACTGATTGGACGCAAACCACAAACACCATCGATTACGGCATTGCAACAGTAGCAACAAACGATGCTGATGCTACCCAAACCAAAGTGACTTTAGAGCGCATCGGGAGAATGCCTATGCCGATAGACCTTTTGGTAGAATACACCGACGGCAGCAAAGAAAGTTTCTACATTCCGTTGCGTATGATGAGTTTTGAAAAAGAAAATCCAACGCCGGAAATCTCCAGGACTGTACTTGCCGATTGGGCTTGGGCATTTCAAAACTACAGTTTCACCCTTTCGAAACCCAAAAACAGTATCAAACAAATCACCATTGATCCGAGCGGTTTAATGGCCGATGTGAAAAAGGAAAATAACACTTTCGTCCAATAAGGGAAAAAGGATGAAAAGCGTCTGATGCCAGACGCTTTTTTTATGGAATAGAATTTGTAGATTTACCGCAAATATAGAGCACCATGAAACATTTGAAAATCCTTATTGTTTTGTTGACCTTCGGATTGGGAATTGCTAAAACCGAGGCGCAGCCTATCCGTTTTAAAAGCAGCAGTGTTAGTTTTACGGATAAAAAACCTGACGGTAGTTGGAACGAATGGTCGGATTTTGTGAAAGCCAACGTTTTAATTACACTTGATGCTAAAAAAGATTTGATTTTGATCAACTCCAATGAAGTACAATCGTTTAAGATAAAAGCTTACGGTGAAATTGAGGACAATGAAGAAGTGAACATTGTTCCTTTTGAGTGTGTCGACAATAAGTTTTCCAAGTGTACGATTCTCATCATTACCAAGAAAAAAGAAAGTAATCGCATGCAAATTTACATCAATTACAATGAGGTGAAATTTGTGTACAACATCTACAACGAAACTAAAAATGGATAATTCTTATCCTAAAGATGAAAAACTCAAGAGCAAAAAAATCATAGATTTACTTTTTACAGAAGGCAAGTCTGTGGGGAAATACCCGTTGCGCTTGGTTTATATTCCTTATGATTTTGAAGAAGATGTCCCGCTGAAAATGGGCGTTTCGGTTTCCAAAAAATACTTTAAAAAAGCAGTAGATCGCAATTATTACAAAAGAGTGTTGCGCGAGTGTTATCGCCTGAATAAATCACAACTGACGGTTCATTTAAACCAAAAATACTGTTTTATGTTTTTCTATCAAACGGCTGATAGACTGAGCTATGAGGAAATAGTCCTCAAAACCCAACAACTCTTTGAGAAATTTGGGAAAAGTGTGTCACAATAAAAAATTGTTAACCTTTAACTGAATCCGCTTCATTACAAGTAATTTAGTATATTCGTTAACCCGACAAACGTGTAAAATTATGTTTTCTAAGTTCAAAAAAAGATATATCCTAACTTCCGTTCTAACGGTTTTCCTGTTTATCGGAGTGAGTTTTAAAGATGATTTTTTCGAAATTTCCAAACAAATCGAAATCTTCACCACGCTCTTTAAAACCGTCAATCAAAATTATGTAGACGAAACCAATCCTTCAGAATTGATGGACAAAGCCATCAAGAGCATGTTGGCTGATTTAGATCCGTATACCAATTATTTTAACGAACAAGATGTCATCAAATTCAAAATCAACAATACCGGAGAATACACCGGGATTGGCGCCATGATTACCCGAAAAGAAGACAAACTCATCATCAAAGAACCTTACAAAGGCTATCCGGCAGATAAAGCCGGTTTGAAAGCCGGAGACGAAATCGTGCAAATTGGCGATGTACTTTTATCCGATTTTAAAGACGATGCCTCTCAACTTTTAAAAGGCGCTAAAAACACCAAAATCGAAATCAAATATTTGCGCCAAGGCAAACCGCAAACTACGCAATTGGTTTTGGATGAAGTGGAAGTAAAAGCCGTTCCGTATTTTGGCAAAATAGACGAAAAAACCGGATATATTGTGCTCTCGCAATTCAACAAAAAAGCCTCCTCGGAAACTCGTGATGCCTTAGAAAAACTCAAAGCCGACGGCGCCAAACAAATCATCTTAGACTTAAGAGGCAATCCCGGCGGTTTGTTGAACGAGGCCGTAAACATTTGCAACTTGTTTGTCCCGAAAGGCGAAATCATCGTAACCACTAAATCCAAAAACGAAAAATACAATAACACCTATAAAACCACACGAGATCCGGTTGATACCGAAATTCCGATTGTGGTGATTGTTGACGGAAAAAGCGCCTCAGCTTCGGAAATTGTTTCCGGTGCTTTGCAAGATTTAGATCGCGCTGTTATTGTAGGCAGTCGCAGTTTTGGAAAAGGCTTGGTGCAACGTCCGATTGACATGACCTACGGGACCCAAGTTAAAGTAACTATTTCCAGATATTACACGCCTTCCGGAAGATGTATTCAGGCGCTTAACTACAATAAAAAAGACAAAGACGGGAAAGCCACGCGGACCGACGAAAAGAACTACAATGCGTTCAAAACCCGAAAAGGCCGACCGGTTTTTGATGGCGGCGGTGTGTTACCGGATGTGGAAATGGAAGAAACCAAAACAAGCAGCATAGCCGAAGCCTTGCAAAAAAACGACGGTATTTTTAACTATGCCACTTACTATTACTACAAAAATCCAAGTTTAGGCGACAAAATTCCGACCTTAACCGAAGCTGATTTTGCCGATTTTAAAGCCTTTCTAAAACGTGAAAAAATCGAATTCAACACCGAATCGGAAGTGGCTTTGAAAGCCCTTTTAGAAAAAGCGAAAAAAGAAAATATCGACACAGCCATTGCTGCAGAATACCAACAATTGTTGACCGCATTGCAAAAAAGCGAGCAGGTTATGATTGATAAAAACCAGAAGGAGATTAAAAACTTAATCCTGGACGAAATTATCAAGCGCTACCAATACAAAGAAGGATTGTACCAGTACTACACGAAAAGCAATTTGGAAATTAAAAGAGCTATTAGCCTGTTAAACAATACTGCCGAATACAATAAAATTCTAAAAATCTAAGATGAAAAAACTCTTTAAATATTTGCCTTTACTTATTTTCGGATTCTTGAACGCTCAAGAAGAAGTGGTGCATTCGGTATATTTCGAATTTGACAAATTTGCCTTAAATGAAGGTCAGGCTAAAGAGGTAGTTGATTTTATCAAAAAGACAGATTCCACTCGTATTGAATCTATTCAAATTTTCGGCTATACAGATGACATCGGTAAAGAAGCCTATAACTTTAAATTGTCGACCAAGCGCGCAGCAGCCATTCAGAATAAATTTATTGAAAGCGGTATTAAAAGTAAAATCATTGTCACGATTGAAGGTAAAGGCCGCATTTTGATAGACGATGACATTGTGGAAAATTTACCCGAAAAACGTTCCAAAAACCGACGTGTTGACGTGGTGTTGAATTTAAAACCGCTGCCTAAAATTGAAATTCCGGGTTTTTACAGCACCATTCAAAAAAACCATATTGTTGGCGACCACGTGTATCTTGACAATGTACTATTTGAGCGCGGCAGTAGCAAACTGACTTTCAAATCCAAAAACGAGTTGGATAAAATTGCCAAGTTGTTACATAAGTACAAAAACCTCCAGTTTGAAATTCAAGGACATGTGTGTTGTACACCGCCGTACCAAAAAGAAGCCATCGACAAAGACACTAAGAAAAGACAATTGTCTACCAACCGCGCCCAAAGCGTTTACAAATACCTCATCTTTAAAAAGATTCCAAAAAGCAGAATGACTTTCAAAGGATACGGTAATACTGTTCCGCTAGGCAAAGGCGCCGAATACGATCGCAGGGTCGAATTGGTAATTACTAAAATATAACTAGGCTTTCTTCATTCGGATGTGCGGAATGTCATCCTCCAAATAAGTGTCGCTAATTTGTACAAAACCGTGACTTTCGTAAAAATGTTTGAGGTACAACTGCGCTGAAATGGTGATTTGAGTTACTTCAAAATGCGTTTCAATCACCTGAATGGCTTCGCGCATTAAAATGTGTCCGAGTTTTTGTGCTCTCTCCGTTTCTCTGACGACAACTCTTCCAATAGAAGCTTCTTCAAAATAATCATGCGGTTTGAACAAGCGAGCATAAGCCACGATTTCGCCGTTGTCTTCGCCAATCAAGTGTAAGGCTTTGGCATCTTTCCCGTCTATGTCTTGGTAAACGCAATTTTGTTCGACTATAAACACTTCTGAGCGCAATTGTAATACTTTGTATAGTTCAGACACAGAAAGTGCGTCAAATCGCTTAATTTTCCATTCTAGGTTCATATAAATTATTTTAGGAATTGAACCGACTTAATGATTGACTCTAACTCAAACATCAAATCTCTTTTTTCTTTCGACGGTGCGTAGCAAAAACCTTCTAGTACCAAAATACGTTTGTTGGGTTTATCGAAAATGGTATAATTGATAAACGGTCCCGACATAAAGTCGTTTTTCATTTGCCAAGTACCTTTGGTTTCATACGTTTTTCGCTCGGCCAAAGTGGTTTTTGAAAAATAAGGCGAATACGCTTCTTCGGTTAACATACGCGTTCCGGGTGCAGAGCCGTGGATGTATTTTCTGCCGATGGAATCTCGAGTTCGGACAATATCATTAACAGCGCTGCCGCTTTGTATGCTGTGCCAAGGCAATTGGTAAATAATGATGCTGGTATTGCCACTGGTAATTTCGCTTTTGAGCCAAATAAAATTCTTGCGGCGCATGACATATTCGTATTTGGACGGAATAAGCAAATCGACATTGAATTTCTTTTGGATTTTTTTAGTGTCCAACAAAGAATCTTTGAAAATTTTTTGGTTTTGGGCGATTTCGATGTCGCGCATTTTTTGAATGATGCCGGGCGCATTCTCCTCTAGTAAAGCAATAATTTCAGTAGTTGATTTTCCGGTAATATGAACGGCATTTTGCGGTGCGGAAAATTCGTTCTCTTTAATTTCAAATTTGGTTTCGTTGCCTTTTTTTACAATGATGATGTTTCGGGAATCGGTCGAAAATCCTTCAAAAAGTTTAACCGGATATTGATTGATGGTAAAGAGCGGCTCTTCTTGTGGTAAGCCTAAAACTGGAGACGCAAATTTATTGCGAATGCTGTCGCCTACTTCTCCGTTCCAAAGTTGGTCATCGATAATGACCGCAAT
>JBEBBH010000084.1:0-3362 GCA_041158485.1 Bacteroidota bacterium
ATATCAAGCACGTCTTTGTAATACATCACATAACTCTCACTGTTACGAGACAGGGCATTGGAATGCAATTTGAACAATTTGGCAATCAACAGTTGCGCCGGATTGTTTTTGCCTGAAAAACCCATGGTGATGTTAAGCGCGTTGACCGATTCGGGTAAGGCGTGTAATACAGGCAAGAGCAGGTTTTCTTCGCCAAGAACGACCGCTACATTTTGAAGATTGGCGTTGTTTTCGGCAGCATATTTTTCGATAATGCTACCCGTAATTTTAGCTTGACCAATTGATTTTGAGGTCGCAATAACGTGAATATTTTTCGCTTCGGTAAAATCGTTCACAATCCATTCGTACGGATGGGTTTTATAGTGAATCCACTCCGATTTGAATTTTCTCTGAAACAACCCCGCATCGTGAAATGTGTCGTGCAGCAAGGTTTCGTCTATATCCCAATATATTTTGGCGGTGTCTAAGGCCAAGAGATGTTGTATGATTTTTTCTTCGGCTTGATTCAGGGCATTGAAACCCGCAAAAAGGAACTGCTTGTTGTTGTTTTCTGAAAAGTGATTTAAATTTTGCACCGCTTCACGGTAAATTAAGCCTTGGTAACCCACGCCTTTATCCAGCAAATACGCATATAAGGCGTGATAATATACCGGCAGTTTTTTCCAGAATAAGAGGTAATTGTCGATGAGCTCGGTTCGCTTTTCAACAGCAACGGCCCAATGTTCTATTTCCTTGATGTTCTCGAGGTATTTCAAAATCTTGTCGGGTTCCAGTAAATAGCGATCGATTTCATTAAAATCTTGCAATAGCGTTTTGGCCCAGTTGGCAAAGGATTCGAAAGATTCTTGTTGGTCTTTTTCTGTCACCGAAAGGTAAACGTTGTAAAACTCAAATAGCAGTTCAACGCTGTCAATTGAACGTATTCCGGCTATGTCTTGGATAAAGTCTTCGATACTGATAATGTTTGGCGCGAAGATGTTGTCGGAAACAGATTTTTTTAATTCGGCTAACAAAAAGACTTTGGCCCTTTTGTTGGGTAAAATAACCACTAAGTCCAATAGTGTATTGGAATGGGATTTTAAAATTTCCTGAGCCAGTTTATAAAGAAACGTTGGTTTTGACATAGGATAAAAATAAAAAAACGCCCCGAATTTCGGAGCGTTTTTCTGAGATATTTTAAGGAGAAATTATTTTACTAATTTCACTTCAACTCTTCTGTTGTTAGCTTTACCAGCTTTAGTTTTGTTAGTATCGATTGGTTTTGACTCACCGAAACCAGCTGAAGTTAATCTAGAAGCAGCAATTCCGTTTTCTACTAAGTAGTTTTTCACAGCAGCAGCTCTGTCTTCAGATAATTTTTGGTTAGTAGCATCTTTACCATCGCTGTCAGTGTGACCTTCGATAGAGAAGTTAGCTGTTGGATACTCTTTTAAGATAGCTGTGATAGCTTGTAATACCGGGAAAGTTTGTTGTTGGAAAGAAGCTTTACCACTGTCAAACAAAATAGTTTTAGCGTAGTCATTTAATCTTTTGATAGCTTCTTCAGTTACCTCTGGACAACCATTGTTAGCAACAGTACCAGCAACATCCGGACATTTGTCATCTTTGTCTAATACTTTGTCACCATCTCTATCCGGCCATGGACAACCACCGTTTTCTTTAGGACCTTTAACGTCTTTACATTTGTCTTCTTTATCTTGAACACCATCACCGTCAGTATCAGGACATCCACCGAAAGCTTTTAAACCAGCTACTTCAGGACAAGCATCTACGTTATCAGCAACACCGTCACCGTCAGTATCAGGACATCCGTTGAATTCAGCAGGACCAGCTACATCAGGACAAGAATCTTTACTGTTTTCGATTCCGTCACCGTCAGTATCAGGACATCCTTTGAATTGCGGTAAACCAGCTTCTTCAGGACAAGCGTCATCTTTGTCATAAATTCCGTCACCATCTTTGTCAGATCCGCCAAATTTGAAAGTAAGACCTGCAAAGTGTTGCATGTGAGATGGCATATCTTCACGAACATCTTCAAAAGAATGTTTGTAAGTAGCACGGTAAGATAAACCTACAGTTTCATTGAACCAGTAAGTTAAGCCTAAACCAGCATTAACGGTACCTGCACTAGTTACATCACCCAACCAAGTGTAACCTCCACCTACGTGTAATGAAGGGTCGATAGTTTTTGATTTAAGTAAATTCATCATGCTGTAATTGATAACTCCATCAACAGCATAGTAATTGATGTCTCCAGGGTTAACTACCTCGTAAGGTCCTTCACCAACTCTTGGCAAAACGAATCTTGTAAGTTTGTTGATAGATCCGGTAATACCGAATGAGAAGTTACCGCCAACATGTTTTGATACGTTTACAAAAGATACAGCAGGTAAGATATTCCAATTGTCACGAGCATTGAAAAACTGTGAAAATTGATCTTCCAATTTTGAAGCAGCACTAACTCTAGTGTCTACAGCGTTAACACCAAAGGTAATTGCCCATGGGTTGTTGCTGTCTTGAGCTTGTGAGCTAAAACCAGCTAACAATAGCATAGCAACGAATAATTTGTTAAGATGTTTCATACTTAATTTGATTAAATTATAATAATTATAATAGGGCAAAAGTAATACCTATTACCCTAATATCAAAATCTTATGGTTAAAATGTCACTATTTAATGATATTGAGTGATTTGCCAACTTCAGTAAAAGCGGCTATAGCTTTGTCTAAATGCTCTTTGTTGTGGGCTGCAGATAATTGAACTCTTATTCTGGCTTTGTCTTTTGGAACGACCGGATAAAAGAAACCGATGACATAAATACCTTTTTTCAAGAGTTCATCGGCCATAATTTGTGAGAGTTTAGCGTCGTAAAGCATTACGGGAACTATGGCAGAATCGCCATCGATGATATCAAAACCAGCTTTTTTCATCCCTTCTTTGAAGTAATTGGTGTTCCATTCTAATTTATCTCTCAGTGTAGTGTCTTTTTCTAACAATTCAAAAACTTTAATAGAAGCACCAACAATGGCCGGCGCCAATGAATTAGAAAACAAATACGGTCGTGAACGCTGGCGTAAAATTTCGATGATTTCTTTTTTGGCTGTTGTATAACCGCCCATCGCACCGCCTAGCGCTTTTCCGAGGGTTCCGGTGATGATGTCTACTCTGCCCATAACACCTTTGGCTTCCATAGTTCCTTTACCGGTGGCACCGATGAAACCGGCGGCATGACATTCGTCTACCATCACTAAGGCGTCATATTGATCAGCTAAATCGCAAATTTTATCCAAAGGCGCTACCAATCCGTCCATAGAAAATACGCCATCGGTAACAATCAGTTTGAAACGATGTCCGGCTTCAAC